>CAYVEL010000005.1:0-47940 GCA_964450345.1 uncultured Candidatus Saccharibacteria bacterium
ATGAATGGTTAGAAGTGGGTAACTGGGTATATAAGAACTGGGATATCGTAGGTGGTCTATCATTCTTACCTCGTAGTGAATATGTTTATCAATTAGCTCCTTACGAGACTATTAATAAAGAGAGATACGAAGAACTTCTAAAGAGATTCGAACACGTAGACTTCTCAAAGATTGTTACTTACGAAAAATCAGATGAGACAGAAGTTAAGAAAGAACTAGCTTGTGCAGGAGGAGTGTGTGAAATCGAACCAGTTCCAACAAAGTAATTTATAAAATTAAAATAGTTAAACCAAAAAGACCTTCTCTAGAAAATTCTAAGGGAGGTCTTTTTTGTTTGCATTTTTAAATGAATTAAATTTATATCACAAAAATATGTGTTTTGAATCCCGCACTACTTTCTAGAATATCCGCAGGCGAGGTAGCCGAGGACTAGGATATTTTCTAGTCAGAAAATATCCGAATTCTAGAAAGTAGTGCGGGGTTCATTTACAACACATATTTTTGTGATATAATATTTAAGCACATTAGATAACCGCGCCCACGCTGATTTATCAGCCAATGGGTGAGGAAAGTCCGAACTCAGCCTGATTAATTTCAGGAGAATGGTAGTGGGTAATCCCCACGCAGAGTAATCTGATAGGTGCGAACAGTGACGCGAAGGTCGAAAGACTGGAGGATCTCTCGTAGATTAACTTTCTGGCGACAGAAAGGTGCAACGGCTAAACCCTTACTTCTGTGCAAGGTCGTGCCAGGCGCAAGCTTGGAGTACCGCTTGAGCTAAATAGTAATATTTAGCCCAGATAAATGGTTATCGTCTAAAGTCTTTGGATTTTAGATACAGAATTCGGCTTATAGGTGTGCCAAATCGAATAACTCCGGCTAATTGCCGGAGTTTTCGTTTATTCACAAGGAGTAGTGTTTTGTTGCATTGGTTTAGTTTGGTATAATATACTTCGTAAATAAACCAAAAATATGAACGAAAATAATGCTCATGTGGTCAATGATACAAAAGAAGTATCTGTACCAAAGTCTAAGTTAAGTTTGTTATTCCTAAATATAGCCGTATTTATAGGAGGTGTGATATTTATCCCAATTTCAGGGGTGGCAACTGATTTAGTAAAGACAGTGTTTATATCTGTTTTTGTATTATTATCATTAGTTCTATTCTGTATTCCTGTACTAAAGAAGGGAACTATCACTCTTCCAAAGGGTTTGATTTTCCAGTCTCTAGCATTATCTGTTTTTATAACAGCTCTATCTTCATTATTCAGTGGTGTATTTAAATATTCTTTCTGGGGTTATGGTACCGAGGCATATACCGCAGGATTCGTATTAGTAACATTTACAGCATTTATCTTAGTATTTAATTTATTTAATTCTGAAAAGAGAATACTTCAGGCTTGGACATATTTAGGTTTAATGTCTTCTGCGGTTTTCTTGGTTTCTTTGATCTATTACATTTTAGCAGTACTAGGTAAGGTTACTTATACATGGAGTCCTACTGGTCCATATGCTGATACAGCAATTATTCTAGGTTTAATGTTGGTTATAGTTTCTGTTGGTATTCAGTTCTTTAAACTTTCTCTAAAACAAAAAATAATAGGATATGTGGTGTTTGGTCTAGTCTTATTATTACTTGGATTAACTGCACTTCCTCTCTCTATTTTATGGAATTTATTAGCTGTAGTATCTGTAATATTATTTGCAGTTTCTATTCTAAACTTCAATAAGACTCACGGTAATAGTCAGTTTAGTTCAAAGAGCGCCGCAGCTATTCCTTTCATAATTCTGTTTGTCATATCTGTTCTATTCTCTGTTATTCCTACAAAAATTTATAATCTAGCTCCAAGATATATAGCGTCAAATGTAACTAGTAATACAGGAGCTGATTGGTCAGTTACTAAAGATTTAGCATGGAGCACTATTAAAATAGATCCTGTTTTTGGTCCAGGACCAAACTTGCTAGTTAAGAATTCTTGGAATAATAGACCAGCATCAGTTAATGACTCAAGCTTCTGGAATACAGATATTTATTATGCTAAAGGTACTATTCAGACATTCATGCTTTCAAACGGTGTTCTAGGAATGATTTCTTGGTTTGTATTCTTCTTAACAGTATTTATTACTGGAATCAGATTAATCTTAAAGGCAAGATATGAGATTAAATGGTCAGATTTATTGTCTGGAGTTTCTTTGTTCTATATCTCATTAACTCTTATCACTTATTCAGGAAGTGTTTATCTAGTATTTCTATCTATAATATTAGTTGCATTATATTTAGCTAATAAGAATTCTGATAATAAACATGAGCGTGTTTTAGGAAAAGGGGCAATAGGAAAGGTTTTGAGCATTGTATTAGTTGTCATTCTTCTTGTTTCTACAGTAACTTACATCTACGGTCTTGCTAAGAGAGTTGTAGCACAGAATAAGGTTATATACGCTTCTAAGATGATGATAAATAATAAATTAGATGAAGCAGAATCACAGGTTTTTGAAGCAGCAAAACTTACGGGGATAGATGGTTACTATAAGGCTGTATTTAATTTAGAAGTTGGTAAGTTGAGTGAGGTTATTAAAAATGCTCCTAAGAATGGTGCAGAAGACACTGATTGGGCTGAAAAATTTAACAAGGCTCTTACTAATGTTTTGATCGCAGGTAATCTATTAACAGAATCTTTCCCTAATAATAATACTAATTTATTGACCGTCGCTAATTTTTACAATGACAGTGCTTCAATAAAAATTCCAGGTGCATATGATAAAGCAAAAAGTATTTATGATTCTGTAATTTCTGAGAATCCCAAGTCTCCAGCAACATATTACTTCTTAGCAAAACTAGAGTTTAATAATGGTGATGTTGATTCTGCAATAAGTAATCTTTCTAAGGCTATTGAACTTAAACCAAGCGTTATAGATTTCCAGTTAGGTTTAGCTGATATTTATCTTGCTAAGAAAGATTACGAAAAGACTGTTGAGGTATTAATGAATGGTATAAAGGCAATAGCTCCATCTGAGAGTCAGCTTATGTATGACAAGCTTGCTTTGGTCTTATATGGCACAAAACAATATGATAAGGCTATTCCAGTATTCGTAAGAATATTACAGCTACCACCTCAGATTCAGGATTACTCTTATGCTAATGTTAAATATTACTTAGGCCTATCTTTGGTTAAGCAAGGTGATTTTGATAATGCGCTTGTACTCTTTAATGATATTAAAACTACAAATCAGGAAAATACTGATCTAGATAGAATCATAAGTAGCATAAAGGCAAAGAAGGATCCATTCCCAGATTATGTTCCAGAAGTAAAACAGGCTACAACTACCGCAAAGAAAGCAATTCCTACTCCTACTAAAAAGAAATAAAGATGGTTAAGCAAATGATGAATTTGCTAAAAAAAGAGATAAGCGGCCTTCATGAGGCTGCTTATCTTCTTGGTTTATTCGCTTTTCTTTCCCAGCTTTTAGCTGTGGTTAGAGATAGACTTCTTACTTATTATTTTGGAGCTGGAAGTGAGCTTGATATATATTATGCTTCGTTTAAGGTACCAGACACTATTTTCGTTATGGCTGCATCAGTTGTGGCTGTTTCGATTTTGGTTCCAATAATTGTAGATAAAAGTGAAAAGGGTAAAGCAGAAGAAAAAGCATTCATTAACTCAATTTTCAGTTTCTTTTCAGTATTCATGATAGTGGTTTCTATAGCTTCGTTTTTCTTAATGCCTTATATATTGAATATTATTTATTCTGGTATGGCTCCAGAAAAGCTTGAATCAGTAATTAAACTATCTAGAATACTTTTACTTCAGCCATTTATCTTAGGTTTTGCTAATTTGTTTGGAAGTATAGTTCAGGTTCATAAGCAATTCTTCGTCTATGCTCTCGGTCCAATTCTTTATAATTTTGGAATTATATTAGGGATAGTATTTTTCTATAAACAATTAGGATTATCGGGACTAATATTCGGAGTAATTCTAGGAGCGATATTACAATTAGTAATACAAATTCCTGCGATTAGACATAATGATTTAGTACCAAGATTTTCTAAATTCGATATGGCTGTAATTAGACAGGTTATTAATCAATCATTACCTAGAACTATTTCTTTGGGTGTAAGTACTGTGGCGGTTTTGTTCTTAACTGCATTTGCTGCGCGTATGACTGAGGGTTCTATATCTATTTTTACTTTGGCTTTTAATTTGCAGGGTGTGCCACTTGCTATTATTGGAATGAGTTATTCTCTAGCGGCTTTTCCTGCACTTTCAAGAATGTATACCAGAAATGATATCGCTGGTTTTATTGCAGAAATTAAATCTTCCTTGGGTCATATTATTTTCTGGTCATGGCCGGTAATTATTCTTTTCGTAGTTCTTAGAGCACAGATAGTGAGGGTTATTTTAGGTTCAAGTTCTAAATTTACTTGGTCTGATACAAAATTAACTGCAGCGGTTTTTGCCATTATGGCTTTGTCTGTTTTGGGACAGGCGGTGGTACTTCTTATAACCAGAGCTTTTTATGCAGCAAAGAACACTTATATACCACTAGTTGTTAATTCATTTACAGCTATCATGACAATTGTTTTCTCTATGATATTTATAGATGTTTATGATATATGTCCAGGCTTTAAAGATTGGATTACTCATGTAATGAGAGTGGATGGAACAGCAGGCTCAGAGGTTTTGATGTTGTCCATAGGTTTTTCTTTGTCGCTATTGATGGATGGAATTATATTGTGGATAATATTCGCTAAGAAATTTAAAAGTAATTATAGTAATTTATCAAAAACATTTATCCAGTCTCTTTTCTCTTCACTTGTAATAGGATTAGTTACTTATTTTTCACTTAATATATTCAGTAGGATGTTCGATATAAATACTGTTATGGGAGTATTCCTGCATGGTTTTGTTTCTGGAATGATGGGTATTATTGTGGGTATATCTGTTCTTAAAATACTTAAAAATAAAGAAATTGAAGAGATCTGGGAAACTTTACATCGTAAGTTCTGGAAGGCTAAAGTCGACATAGGAGGACCAGACACCCTTCAATAATCCTGAATTTCTGGTAGTATATGGCAATGGATTTAAACAAGATCCGAAATTTTAGCATTATAGCGCATATTGACCACGGTAAGTCTACATTGGCTGACCGTTTTCTTGAGATTACTAATACGATTGAAAAGAGAAAGATGCATGAGCAAGTTTTGGACTCAATGGAACTCGAAAGAGAGCGCGGTATCACTATTAAGATGCAGCCTGTGAGAATGGACTATAAGTATAATGGTGAAGACTATATTATTAACTTAATTGATACTCCAGGACACATAGACTTCTACTATGAGGTATCTCGTGCTTTGCGTGCAGTAGAGGGTTCTATATTGCTTGTAGACGCCACTCAGGGCGTTCAGGCACAGACATTAACTACTTTAGCTATGGCTCGTGAAGCAGGGCTCGTTATTATTCCTGTGGTTAGTAAGATAGATTCACCGCTAGCACGTGTAGCAGAAACTAAAGCAGAAATTTCTAAAGTTTTAGGATGTTCAGAAAGTGATATTTTAGAATGTTCAGGAAAGACCGGAGAAGGTGTTCCAGAACTTTTAAATGAAATTATCAGAAAGATTCCAGCTCCTAAGACTCAGTATATTGGTAATAATAATTTCAGAGCTCTTGTTTTCGATTTTCAATATTCTAACCATAAAGGAGTTATCGTTTATGTTCGTGTTATAGACGGTAAAGCTTCCAGACATGATCAATTATTATTCAGTGCTGCTAATGAGCGTTTCTTAGCTATGGAGGTGGGAATATTCGCTCCAGAAGATACACCTAAGGAATTTATCGGTGCAGGAGAAATTGGTTATATAGTTACTGGTATTAAACAGCCGGGTATTGCATCTGTGGGAGATACTATTACTACATTTAAGAGTCCTCTACCTGTTCTTCATGGATATATGACTCCGGCTCCAGTAGTTTGGGCATCTGTATTTCCAGAGAGTCAGGATGATTTTAATACTTTGAGACAGGGGCTCGAACGCTTACGACTATCAGATAGTTCATTCTCATTCGAAGAGGAAGCTTCTGGTACTCTTGGACGCGGATTTAGATGTGGATTCCTTGGAATGCTTCATTTGGAAATTATTACAGAAAGACTTAGAAGGGAATTTAATCTTAACTTAGTCGTAACTACTCCAAGCATTACTTATGAAGTAACAGAGAAGAATGGTAAGACTAAAATAGTTTATTCACCACCTCTATTTCCAGAATACGGAACAATTACTAAGATACGAGAACCTTGGGTTTATATAAATGTGATTTCACCTTTTATATATGTCGGTCCAATCATGCAGTTATTGTATGAACACGAGGCTAATGTTGGTGATACAGAAATATTCGGTGATGGCAGAAACTCTATTCATGCAGAAATGCCTTTACGTGAATTGATGAGAAATTTCTTTGATGAATTAAAAGCTTGCACTTCAGGTTTTGCTTCCGTTTCCTATAATATCGGAGAAATGAGAGATGCTGATGTAGTTAAGCTCGATCTAGTAGTGGCTGATGAAGTAGTTCCCGCATTCACCAGGATCGTATCTACAAAGAGGGTTAGAGAAGAAGCAGAGAAAGCAGTAGAAAAATTACATTCAGTATTACCTAAGCAGTTATTCGTAACAAAGATTCAGGGTAAAGCAGAAGGTAAGATTATCGCATCTAGAACTTTGAGTGCTATGAGAAAAGATGTTACCGGATACCTATACGGAGGAGATAGAACTAGAAAGATGAAGCTTTGGGAACAGCAAAAGGAAGGTAAGAAACGTCTCTTAGAGAGAGGACGTGGAAATGTGAATATTCCTCAGGAGGTGTTCGTAAAGATGATGAAGAGCGGAGACAATTAATCTATAAAATTTTAAACAAAAAATCCTCTAGAAAATTAGAGGATTTTTTGTTTGTTTTTTGGTTTAAAATACTAAATCTTCCAAGCTGGGAAGTAAAGAATAACCATACTTACGATTACTAGAACTCCTATTACTAACATTAGGAAATTAGCAGCCTTTTTTGTTGTTTTGTGGAAAAGCATATTATTGTTGAATTATTGTATAATAAGAATATACCATAAAACATATTTTATGTGTAAGTTTTAAGTGTATATTTTTTAAAGGTATTTTTCGTTAGTTATTCTTAAAAATGAGAGAATTTCATAAAAAAAGAAAACTAAATTCAGTTATATATTCTGCTCCAACAGCAGTCCTGCTTTTTATTATCATATTATTTTTAGCTAGAGCTAGCTGGAATTCTTACCAC
The DNA here is from genome assembly GCA_964450345.1 of uncultured Candidatus Saccharibacteria bacterium. Lineage (GTDB taxonomy): Bacteria > Patescibacteriota > Minisyncoccia > Phycocordibacterales > PALSA-1337 > JAPLZH01. The sequence goes on from CAYVEL010000005.1 coordinate 7,290, forward strand.
ACATACTCTAATAGTAAGGCTTCATCTAATAATTCTTATTTGGAATTAAAGTCTTTAAGAGATAGGGAAAATTATCTAAAAGAGCGTATTAATTTTTTAAATACCGATGAAGGGGTGGAGGCTGAAATAAGAAGTAAGTATAAGGCGGTGAAAGAAGGTGAGGAAATGACTGTTATAGTAGAGGATGATTCTATAAATAACACTATTAGATCTACTTCTACTAAGCCATAAAGTGGTCTAAATGTGTATTTTATAGTCTTATATTAATCCACAGCGATTTGTTAATCTTTCTGTTATAATCAAAAAACTATGGCAAATACAAAAAAAATAGAAATCTATTCCACACCAACATGTCATTATTGTCATTTGGCAAAGGATTTTTTAACTAAGAATAATATTTCTTACGTTGAATATAATGTTGCGACTGATTTAGCTAAAAGAAAGGAAATGGTAGAAGTTTCAGGACAGCTCGGAGTTCCTGTGATTGTGATTGATGGAGAAGTTTCTGTTGGTTTTGATGAAGCTGCTCTTGCTAAAGATTTAGGTATAAAATAAACTGGAGCCACTGTGCTCCTGCCATCGTAGTTCAATGGATAGAATAGTCCCGTCCTAAGGGATAGATGCAGGTTCGATTCCTGCCGACGGCACTAAATAAATCAAAAACACGCGTAAGCGTGTTTTTGATTTGTAATCACTCTATCAGGAATCGAAAGCCGGACCGCAGTCTCGTTGTGAGCGAAGCGAACAAGAGACAAGGGAGGCGGGGTCGCAGGGTTTTTTGCGGAGCAAAAAGAACCTGTGACCGATTCCCAATAAGTCTTTCATAATTACATATATCTTGTGCCTAGAAACACTATTGAACTTGTCTATATTAGTGTTTTTTGATAATATGTTTTCATGAGTCCAGAAGAAAGGGTATTGATAGAAAGAGTTCTTGAACTTGAAGAATCGAACAATAAAATGCTTCGATCGCTTTATAGGACACAGAATGTAAACAGAATTTTTAAGGCTGTTTATTGGGGAGCTATCATTATTCTAACTATTGGTTCATATTATGCTCTTCAACCATATTTAGATTTAGTTAAGAACAATTTTGACGTCATGAAAGCTGGTGTCGAAAATGCTTCTGAATCACTAAATAAAGTAAATTCAATAAAGAGTAATCTAGATAACCTTCTAGGAAATTAGATTCTGATTCGCCGAGGTAGCTCAGTTGGTAGAGCATACGCCTGAAGAGCGTGGGGTCACCAGTTCGAACCTGGTCCTCGGCACATATAGTGTTATAATTAGTATATTAAAATATTATGGGTGATAATATCCAATTCGAAGAAGACTTAAAGTCTAGCGCCGGAGGAATGTTCGGCGGATTTTCTGGAAATTCTCCAAAGGGTATGACTGGCTGGCTAATAAGACATGGAATTGTTAAGAGTGAGAAGATGGGTCTTTATATATTGATAGCTTTTATTCTCTTTAACTTCGTACTTTCCGCTATAATATTCTTCTCGTCATAATTAAATATTTAAAATATTAAACAAAAAAGACTCTTAAATTTAAGAGTCTTTTTTGTTTATAATTTATTTTATTTATTCAGCAGACTTAATCTTAATTTTAACTTGTTTCTTTCTATCTAGTTTAGGCATTGTTATTGTAAGTAATCCGTATTTCTGAACAGCTTCTGATTCTTCTACATCTACTTCTGTAGGGAGTGTGACTGTTCTAGAAAATGAACCCCAATATAATTCTCTAACAAAAGAATTATCATCATTTGGTATCTTGTCTGGTTTTCTGGTACCACTTACTGTAACCATGTCTCTAGTTATATTAACATCTAGATCGTCAGGATGAACTCCTGCAATAAAAGCTTTTAAGATTATTGCGTCATTTGTCTGAAATAGATCAACAGCAAGTTCTGCATCACCTGATTCTTCTGATATGCTTTCATATATTCCAGAACCAGTATTGTTATCGATACTTCTTTCTTCTTTTAAATTAACTGAACCAGTTAATCTCTCTAAAAATGATTTGCGTTCTCTTGTCATATTATTTGTGAATTGGGTTTTATGTGTTTAATAAATTCGAATACCGCTAGAAGACAGATTATTGAAAACCAGACGAATGAAAAAACGAATAAGGTATCTTTATCGCTTACTCTAATTATAAAGACATTAAAGAGTGTATGCAATAAAGTTCCCCACAGTACTCCTACAAGTGTCGCTAATATTTTTAAGAATATATTTCTGTAGAAGGCTAATGCGATAAAGAATCCGATAGCACCAGTGGATGCTACGTGAACTAGAGTAGCACCGATAAATCTTAAATTTCCCGATGTAATACTACCTACTAAGTTATCACTGTATATTGGTTCAAATATGTATAGAGTATTTTCTATTGCAGCAAATCCTAGAGCAGCTGTAATACAGTATATTAGAACGTTTATAGGTTCGTTCATTAAGGTATGTCTTATTCTGTATGCGAATATATAGACTACAGATATTTTTAGAAATTCTTCAATGAATGCGAAAATAGCGGTTCTGGTATATTCATCTGCTACCACAATGTCTACTCCTTTTTGGAATACTATTGCGGGGATAATAGCTAGTAAGCCTCCAAAGAAGGTTAGAAATATCGCACCTTTTGGTTCAGGATGTTCATTATCTTCTCTTAGCCAAAACCAAAGCCAAAAGAGAGAAGGTATAATTCCAGCGAGCAATGCGTAAAGTAAACTTGTTAATTCATGATTAGGCATATTCCTAACATAATATTAACCTAAAATTGGCCAATTTTCTATCATTAAGAATTCTTTTTTGTCGGAACGAGGAAATGTCTTCCAAATTTCTTCTGTAATATAAGGCATAAATGGATGTAATGACCTTAATAGTTTATCTAATGTGTGTAGTAAGAACTGTTTTCTAGATTCAGCTTCTTCTTTTGTTCCTTCGGCGATAACCTTCTTGCTTTCTTCTAGAATCTTATCTGCTAATTCATGCCAAGCATAGTGGTATAGTTTTTCTCCTACTAAATAAAACTTATGTTCGTTCATCTCTTTAGTAATTTCTTCCATGAGAGTATGACGAGCGTTTCTAAGTTCTATGTCAGCAGGTGAGTATTTATCGAATTTAGCATCGAATTTTGTATCTAGAGTATTTGTATATATGAATCTGGTTATATTCCAAAGTTTATTTGCAAAATGCTTGTAACTCTTAATCTTATCTTCTGAAATTCTAAAATCATTTCCTGGACCTGTACCGATTATAAGAGAAAGGCGAGTAGCATCTGCTCCATATTTTTCTATCATATCTAGTGGATCAATAACCTTACCGCTAGACTTACTCATCTTAGAACCATCCGCATTTCTAACTATTCCATGCAGGTAAACTGTTTTAAATGGTACTTCACCCATATGATATGTAGTCATTAATATCATTCTAGCTACCCAGAAGAATAGAATATCGTAACCAGTTTCTAGAACTGAAGTAGGGTGGAATGTTTTTAGATCGACGGAATCTTTATTAGGCCATCCAAGCGTTGAAAATGTCCATAGACCAGATGAAAACCATGTATCTAGTGTATCTTCATCTTGTTTCCAATCAGCGCCTTTAGGGGCTTCTATATCGCAATAGAGCTCAGTACCTTTATACCAAACAGGTATTCTATGACCAAACCAAATCTGACGAGAAATACACCAGTCATGTAGATTGTTTATCCAATGGAAGTATTCTTTTCCAAATCTCTCAGGTAGAACTTCAATTTCACCATTCTGAACTACAGAAATCATTAATTCTTTTAGGCTAACTTCCTGACCGTCTTTAATGTTCTTAAGTTTTGAATTCTTAATCTTAAATTTCTTATCAACAGAAATAAACCACTGAAGTTTAGGTAATGGTTCAATAACACCACCGCTTCTCTCGGCTTTAGAAATATTGTTTTTAATTTTTTCTTCCTTAATTAGTAGATTTTCTTTCTTTAACCACTCTACGATTATAGTTCTAGCCTCTAGAGTTTTCTTACCTTTAAGTTCTGGATTTTCTACCATTATTTTTCCGAATTCATCGATAACCTGTATTAGAGGAAGCTTATGTCTTTCTGCCATCTCATAGTCCACCATGCTGTGGGCTGGAGTAACTCCGACTGCACCAGTACCGAAAGCCATGTCTACTGTATCTTCACCGATAACTTTAATTTTTAGTGGTACTCCACAGAAATTTACATCAAAGGTCTGGCCTATGTATTTCTTATATCTTTCATCTGTGGGATTAACAGCTACAGCAGTATCACCGATTTTTGTTTCGGGTCTTGTGGTAGCTATTTCAATAGGGAAGTCTTTAGAATATTTAAAAGTATACAGAGCGCTTTCTGCTTCTTCATGAATTACTTCGTCGTCAGAAATAACTGTCTGTCCCTTAGGATCCCAGTTAACTACTTTATTCTTACGGAAAATTAATCCGTCATCATACATCGCTTTAAAAGCAGTTCTTACGGCTAGGTTTCTCTTTTCGTCTAGTGTGTATGCTTCACGAGACCAATCAATAGAACATCCCATCTTTCTGACTTGATGAACGATAGTGTCGTGACTTTCTGAAGCAAATTTATTAACTCTATTCAGGAATTCTTCTCTACCTAAATCATGCCTGCGTTTTCCTTCTTCTTTCTGAATAATTTTCTCTACTTTAGTCTGTGTAGCAATAGCAGCATGGTCTGTTCCAGGAATCCACAAAGTCTTCTTACCACGCATACGAGCGTAGCGAATCATAATATCTTCTATGGCAAGCATAGCCGCATGACCCATATGAAGGGTACCTGTAACGTTAGGAGGGGGTAAAACAATAGAAAAACTCTCTGCTTTAGGATCCGTGACTTTATTCTTCACACAGACGTCTGGATTAAAGTATCCGCTTTTTTCCCAAGCATCATAAGTTAACGCTTCGGTCTCAGCCGGATTATATGGCTTTAAATACTTGTCTTCTAATTGTTTTGACATGCATGAATATTATCAGAAAATTGGCTCAAAATCTACATTTATATCTAGAATAGGGCTATCCTGAGGGCTTGACAAATATGTTTTTTTAGATTAGAATATTTGCAGGCACTTTGTAAAGCCGAAAATCCTATCAACTAAAAGGATTATCACAACCAAGACAAAAGAACGCAAAAACCAGAAAAAACGCAGTAAACTCAGTCAAACAGAAAACGAAATTATGAAAAAAACAACATGCGCGGTCGCGACGAAGTTCGTCGCTTTTCTCACTACGATCCTGGCAGTCCTGTCGTTTACGGCAGGTGTCCAGAAAGCGGGTGCAATGCCGGTTAGCGAGTTGGTGTTTACACCTCCTTTTACTAACCCGGCTGTCCGTATCACTACTTACACCGGGCTCTCGGTTCTGACGAATAGTCCGAACTATGATCTCTGGTGCAGCAAGTTCGTGACTTACATGAAGACCGGTCTCTCGAAGGGGGCAGTTACTAACTCTTCGGTTCCAACCAACTTCTACACGGCGGATGTCATTGGTGCTGATTATGTCACTACCACGACGGCGACCTCCTCGAATATTTGGCTGGCCAAGTTTGGCACCACTCAGGAGAAGGGGAATTCCGTAGTTTTTGGTGTCGTTGTTGAATCGGCCTCTGGTCGGTTCTATGCCACGAATCTTCACTGTTCGCAGTGGAGTATGGACAGCGCTGCTACTAATGGTTTGTTTGGAAAAGAAGAAACCTTCACCAACATGGCCTTTAGTCCGCGTTGCATCGGCGTCATTTATGGCGACTTTGGCAACAACTTCAACACCACTTACATCACAAGCGGTTCTACTGCTAACACGGCGGTCAATGCTCTCATTTTTGTCGGCTCGTTTGCAAAAACGATGCGGGCGAATGATGAGAATACATTGTCCAGTAACCGTGGGTGGTTTAACGCCAATTGTAAGGGCTTGATTGGCACTTGGAGTATCACGACACCGTCCGGAACATTCAGTGTTTCTCGGTTTTTGCCGGCGATTAATTTCGCCACGAATCCGAAATGGGCGATCGTCGGACGTGACAGCGAGAACATGTGGATTGGTGTCGATCAAGACGCCAAGATTATGTGGTCTCCTGAACTCGGAAGCCCGACTCGTTGGACCGAATGGGGTAATCTGATGGCTCATCAAGAGCTTCGTGTTCCGTATTCAGTTGGAGACGTCGGCTTTTTTAAAGCCGTGCCAACCATTACGAACACTATGGTTATTCCGTCAATTACGATGAAGCTTGCTTCGGTGAGTTCCACGTTTGTTCCGGAAGTCGAGGATATTGGTTCGGCGCAGTAAACACACTACTGAAATTGTGTGGTAGATCTCAAGGGGGGGCTTAGCAACAATATGCTTAGCCTCCCTTTTAATTTTTAGCTATTGACAAAAGCCTATCATTCGTTATATAATATGCACATAACCGTTTAAGGTTGTAAAACTTATAAATATGAAAAAAATCACAACAATCATAGCCGCTTCTGCAATAATCATGTTGCCGGCTTTTACTTTTGCTTCTGTAGCAACACCTTCTTCAGACGATCAGGGTAATGCTGCTGTTTCATCAGTAATAATAAGCACTCCTGATACTACAGATGAGGGTAACGCAGGTTCTACTGGCGATTCTTCATCAAATACACCAACAACAGATGATTCTGGTAACGCAGGTTCATCATCTACAGGTGGTTCATCATTTGTTCCTGAAACAGATGATCAGGGTAATGCTGCAGTAACACCTACAGTAAAGAAAAGAAGTAGCGGTGGTGGCTCTTATGTAAAGCCAAACATCAATACTGTTGCTAAGACTTGTCCTTATATCACTGAATACATGACTATTGATGGTCAGAATAATTCAGCTGAAGTAACAAAATTACAGGCTTTCCTAAATCTTTATGAAAACGCTGGATTAACTGTTACAGGTATCTTCGATACTGCTACTCTAAATGCTGTTAAGGCATTCCAGACAAAGTATTTCGCAGAGACAATGCTTCCATGGGGTACAGATAAGGCTACAGGAAATGTATACATTACTACTCTAAAGAAGATTAATGAAATTTACTGTTCACAGTCTCTATCATTAACTGATGCTGAATTAGCTATAATCGCTAGTTACAGAGCTTCTCTATTAAATCCTCAGAATAACAATCAGAATACTCCAGCTGGAAATATCGTAGGAAGTATTACACCTGTTACTCCAGTAGGAAATATAGTTGCTTCAAACAATAACGGTAACTCAAACGAAAACGTTTCAAATAATAATTCTCAGACAGCTTCTGCTTCAGGTTCTAAGGCAGGACAGTTCTTCAGAGGTATTATTAGATTCCTATTCAATAGATAATCTAACCTAGAGATTCTTCTCTAGTTAAGACTCAAGAGAAAGGTTGCCGCGGGCCGAAAGGCCCGCGGCACTTTTCGTTTCAGGGTTAATAGAATACTTAATAGCACCAGCTAGTGTAATCATTAGAGCATTATCGCCAGTAACGTCTTTTAATGGAGTATGCAGATTGAGTCCGTTTAATTCGGTGTATTTAAGTAATTCCTTTTTGATGTGAATATTCGCTGCTACTCCGCCACCAAGAATTAAGTCGTTTATATTATATTCATCTACAGCTTTAGATATTTTAGATAGAATGACTTCAGTTACTGCATTCTCGAATTCTAGTGCTATTAAGGCTTTTGTTTCTAGGTCTAATTTAATTTCTGCGCCTGGACTATTTTCTGGATTTTCTTTATTTAAATCTTGGTTCGTAGCTGATATCTTTTCTTTTAAATTTTTAACAAGATAAAGAACGGCGGTCTTAATTCCAGAGAAAGAAAAATCTAAATCATTAGAATTAATCATTGGACGAGGAAGTTCTAGAGTCTTTTTTATTGAATCAAAACTTTCATTAGATAAATTATTTCTAGCATATTCAGCGAGTCTAGATATTTCTGGTCCTCCTGGATATGGAAGATCTAGAAGACGCGCGACCTTATCGAAGGCTTCGCCCACAGAATCGTCGCGCGTCGCCCCAATAATCTTATACTCACCGATAGTATTAATGAGAACAATTTCAGTGTGTCCTCCACTAATAAGTAGAGCTAAAGCTGGAAAAGATATATTTTTAAAACCAATTTCTAAATCAGGAGAAGCCACAGGTGCCGCATCTTTTATTGCGCCAAAATCAATATTACTAGAAGTATTAAGATTATCTGAATTAATTAGAGAACCTATGATATGACCTTCCATATGATTCGCAGGCATTATAGGCACATTTAGGATTAATGATAGGGCTTTAGCGAAGTTTAGACCCACCCAAAGAGCTGGTTCAAGTCCTGGTCCTTCTGTAACTGTAATTAAATCTATATTAGGGTTTGGAATTGGTTTCTCTAAAATCAGTGCGAGTAACTCAGGCTCTTTTTCTAGTAGTTTAGAAAGATTACTCTTAGTAGATTCATCGAGGGTGATAGGAGTAGACTCTACAGACTTAGAAACAGATTCGTAGATAGGAAGAATGTTTTTTGCGTGCTCACGCTTAGCCATCATAGGAAAGACTCCACCGAATTGTTTATGTAGCTCTATTTGAGAATTAACTATATGAGAAAGCACTTTAAAAGTAGCCTTAGAAAAGTCTTTTGTATCGTTATTAAATTCTATAAGCGCAATACTGGTTTCGTCACAGCTTGTCTCTATTCCAAGAATTCTCATTTATTGTTTTTAATTAAATTGTAAAAGTTATTATGTCGAATTTCTTAACCTCGTCATTTCTATCTTTTAAGAAAACTTCTCTAACTTCTTTTGTTTTTAAGTTATAGAACAAGTTAGATATTACAGTTCCAGAAGAATCTTTATTTATAAAGCGTATATAGTCTGGGTTATAGGTATAGTCCGTCTTATCTGATCTTGAGAAAAATATTGTTCCAGATTTATCTAAATCCAATACTATATTTGTTCTAGGATTAATTAGTATCTTATTAAGATCTATAGAAATTACCCCGTCTTTATCAGTTTTTGTTTTTAACCATATATTCTGATATGCACAAAAGTTATATGGGGTATCGTCGTTCTTTCTTATCTCCATTCCGAATTTAATTGAGTCGTCACAAACGACAATTTCTTTTTCTGATAGAGGTTTATTTGTTTTACTGTCGATTATTTTAAATGAAGTGATACTTATAGTACTAGAAGGAGAAGGTGATTTCTCAATTTCTGTAGGCATACTAGTTACTACTTCTATAACTTCAATAGGTTTAAATAGTAAAAAGAAAAAGATAACAATAACTCCTAATATCATTAGGGAAGTTAAAATTTTCATTTTTTTGTTCATAAAATTGAGAAATTATTTTTAAACTAAGTGGGCGGTAGAGGATTCGAACCTCTGACCCTGTCTACGTCAAAGACATGCTCTACCAACTGAGCTAACCGCCCAAACAAATGCTAGATTAATTCATGTGAATTAACAGCACTGATTTCATAAAATATAGCATAAAATTATAAAAAATCCATGACTATATCTGGTACATTCCTCTTGCTACTAAGGCTATTATAAGTATTCCTAAAACGTTAAATACGTAGGCTATTATTTTAAATTCTCTCGCACTTATTTTAGATGCTCCAAGTAGTCCAATTCCAAGCTCATCTGGAAGCGGTGAAGCGATAATAGCTGCGCCGAGTGCTGGTGTAATCCAGATAAAGTTTTTTGTAGCTAATAAATGCTTAATTTTTCTTCCGCCAAATTTAAAGAATATAGGCTTTAGCTCATCAAATATACGCTCCCTTAAAAATCTGAAAATAATATAATCTCCAATCACCGCTCCGATTCCCGCTACAAGTGCCAGAAGCATTGGATCGAACTTTAATGATAGGTGAGATAATAGGGCTATCGAAGGAGCAATAGTAAAAACAGAAGTAAAGAATAGTCCACCAATAAACACAGCAAAGTATCCTAAATTATCAATCCAATTGAAAGCAATATCCCAAACACCAAGTCTTCCTAAAATAAAGAAAAGTGCAGTTACAAAAATAAGAGTGAAAGTATTTCTGTACTTCATTTTTCTGTGGTGATGAATCATATTGCACTTAATTCTATCACATACTTGTCTTGTGTTAGAATAGCTTTATGACTCAGAAAGAGGCTTTAGAAATACTTAAAACCGGAAAGAATGTTTTTATCACAGGTCCTGCTGGAAGCGGTAAGACACATCTTTTGAATTCATATATTAAATATCTTAAGGATCATAACGTTAGTGTGGGTATTACTGCTTCTACTGGAATTGCCTCCACTCATATTGGCGGAATGACTATTCATTCATGGTCTGGAATTGGCGTAAAAGCTCATCTAACAGATAATGATATTTTAAATATTCAGGATAAGAGTTATCTCTCAAAACGTTTTGAAAATGTGAAGGTGCTAATTATTGATGAGATATCAATGCTTCATCATTTCCGCTTTGATTTAGTTAGTCGTGTTTTAAAAATGGTTAGAGGAAACGATAAGCCTTTCGGTGGAATACAGATTGTGCTTTGTGGCGATCTGTTTCAGCTTCCTCCGGTATCTAGAATGGGTGATCCAGAAACTAAATTTATTTATGCTTCGGACGCTTGGAAAGAAGGAGATTTTAAGATTTGTTATCTATCAGAACAATATCGTCAAAAAGACGGCGATGCTCTAACTTCTATCCTAAATGAAATCAGAGCAGGTGACATATCTGAATCCACTTTCGAACTAATTCAGTCCAGAATGAATAATAAAAACAGAAAAGCAAATCCGACCAGACTTTTCACTCATAATGCAGATGTTGATTCTCTTAATGTTAAAGAATTAAATAAAATTAAAGATCCAAAGATTACGGAATATAAGATGGAGCTTCAGGGTAACCCTGTGCTTGCTGATATTTTGAAAAAGACTTGTCTTGCTCCTGAAATACTCCGATTAAAAGTCGGCGCTAAAGTTATGTGTGTTAAGAATAATTTTGAAGAGGGATATGTGAATGGAACTTTAGGAACAGTTGTTTCCTGCGAACACTATGAGGATCCAGTGATCCTGACTTCAGATGATAGACTCCTAACTATTAAGAAGAGTAAATGGGAAGTGGAAGAGGACGGTAAGGTTAAAGCTTCTATAAAACAATACCCCCTACGTTTAGCATGGGCTATTACGGTCCATAAGAGTCAGGGAATGAGCTTGGATGCTGTAGAAGTAGATCTGTCAAAGTCTTTCGAAGCTGGTATGGGATATGTGGCTCTTTCTCGTGTACGTACTCTAGAGGGGCTGACTATTCTAGGAATAAATAATACTGCTTTTTCTGTGAATGAAGAGGTGGCTGAATTTGATAGAGAATTAAAAAAGCTTTCAAATGACGCGATAGAAGAACTCGAGGATTTAATGATAAATGATAACCGCGCTGAATTAGATAAAATACAGAAAGAATTTCTAAAGAAAATCGGTGGGTTTAAGAGCGTGGAAGGAAAAGGTGGTAAAGAGAAGAAAATCAGCACTTTCGAAATTACTAAATTATTGCTCGAACAGGAAAAGTCATTAGATGAAATAGCGAAAGACAGAGAAATAACTAAAGACACAGTCCTATCTCATATTGAAAAACTTCTCGAGCAAGGTGAAAAAATAAATATATCTTATTTAAAGAAGGAAATTTCTCGTCCGCATTTTAAGAAAATCGAAGAAGCTGTGAACGAGCTCGCCGAAAGAATAGAAGACGGCGAAGGTCTTCTTCTGTCTCCAATTAAGAATAAGGTTGGAGCGAACGTCTCTTTCTTACACATTCGTTTGGCTAGGGCGATTTTAGGATTTGTGCCGAAGGGGAAGGAATAATTATTTCTTTAGAATCTTCTTTAATTCGTCAATAACTGCTTTTTCCCAAAATTTCATAGAATACCAGCGAATAAGTGGTGTTGCTACTATACGTAGCCATGCTTTGTGAATTGAAACCTGATAGGTGTAATTAACTATGGTTCCTTCGGTAGTCGGGGAGAGTAATAATTCCTCGTGACCAGAAGTTCCAAACTCTGGACTGTCATTGTCTGAAATGAAACCTTTTCCTGGAAGAATCTCAGTTCTCATTTGTACTCTAAATTTTTTACTAAATGATCTGACTATCGCTTCCATTTCTAGATGATTTTCTTCTCGTTTTTTAATTTGTATTGATTCAGCAACTTTCGGGAAATATTTAGGAAACCTCTCAAAGTCTGTCATGATCTTAAAAACATCTTCAATAGATGCTTCAATGGGCCATTGTTTGTGAAGGGTGATTTCTTTCAACTTATTATTTCTTAAAATTTTTTAACTGGTTTGCAAGTAATTTAAGTTTTTCCTTATCAGCATTTGGTCCGCTACCTGAAGAAATCCATCCCTCATATTTTGGAAACCAGAATTCTTTACCAGAAAGAATTTGTTTCCATTCACCACGCTTCATATACTCGGTGCCATGCATTGGCACAAGTTTAATATGAGCATGATCAATACCAGTACCTTCCATAACTAAACCAACACGTCCGACATCTGGGAAAAAGTCTTCCAGCATTTTCGATACTTCTTTAGCTGCTAAAATAAATTTTTTTAATGGTTCATCCGGCATTTTTAATACATCGCTGCCGAAATGTTCTTTTGGAATAACACATGAAAATCCTTCGGTATTCGGGTCTATCGAAAGGAAAGCTATAAATTCATTGTTTTCCCAGAAATCAAAAGTAGAAATATTTCCACAAACTATTTCACAGAAAATACATTTATTTTCTTTTGTTTTTGCGTCGTATGTTGCCATGAGTATATTTTACATCAAATGGTTGATTTAATATATAAATTATCCACTTCCTTACTCATTCACCTTGTTCATTGTGGAGGGGGAATTTGGTCCTTACAGGACCTGTATAGGCTTCATATTTCTTCGGGATAAATCCCTCAGAAATAAAGCCCCCGGGGCGATTGTACTCAATCGTCAGCCTTTTCAAATCCCTCACGAAATGTGCTAAAGCACATTTCTCCTCTCCTTACTCATTCACTTCGTTCGTTCGCTGCGGAGAGGGAGGGATTCGAACCCTCGAGGCCCTTTCGAGCCTACCGCTTTTCGAGAGCGGCGCTTTCAACCACTCAGCCACCTCTCCGTGGTTTAATTAAGCATTTACTAGCTTTTTAATGCGTAATATATAGGAAAATATAGCAATGTTTTGCCTTTTTTACAAAAAAATGTTAAATTAATTCCTGTTAAGCCGTTCGTTTGGCCCTATCGTCTATCGGCTAGGACATTGCCTTTTCAAGGCAGTAAGCAGGGTTCGACTCCCTGTAGGGTCACAATTTTTAAGGAGCGTAGCGGCTATAAAAATGTGATGTCGATGCACTTAGATTTTTGCGAGCAGAGCGAAGCAAAAAGCTTTAGTGCAGGCGACGCACAAAATTAGAATAATATTGATAATATCTTTGAACGTTGATAAGATTTCAATATGTCATTTAATATATATAATAAATCATCTGAAAGCATGTCTGAAATTGGAGATGCTTCGGTTGATTTGATATACACTAGTCCTCCGTATAATATTGGTACAAAATATAAAGAAAATTCTGATAGGATGGATATATCTAAATATCAATCGTTATTAAAAAATGTTTTTGCTGAATGTTTTAGAATATTAAAACCACAAGGTAGATTGATAATTGAAGTAGCCGACTCAATCGTGTCTGAAGGTAAATATATTCAACTCGCCGGTCTTATTCAGTCTTATTGTATTGAATTTGGAATGAAGGTGGAAGATAGACATATTAATTTTGCTCTAACTAAAGAAGGAGAGGAACTTCCAGAACATAATTGGAGTGATGATTATATGGCATTAACAGATGCTCATTCCAACTGTCATCAAATATTAGTTTTAAGTAAAAATGAACACGCGAGTTTTGTTGGTCTTGGAAAAGTTATGTATTTTAATTATCTTTCTACACCGGAACATCCTTGCCCAACCCCTAAGGGGATATGTGATTTTGTTTTAGAAAATTATTTTAAGGATGGTATGACTGTAGCTGAACCATTTATGGGTACCGCGGTAATTGGTAGGGAGGTTTTAAAGAGAAAAGGAAATTTTATTGGGTATGAATTAGATAAAAATATCTTTGAAACAACTAGTAAATCTTTATCAGAGATTAATTAACGGTAATATTCCAAAACCCCAGACTATAAAAGAATATATCGACCACGCTCCTAAAGAAGCACAGAAAAAATTACGAGAAATTCGTAAGTGTTTAAAAGGTGTTACTCCAAAATCAATAGAGAGTCTAAAATGGGGAATGCCAGCTTTTTCGTATAAAAGAATATTGTGTACGTATGCAGGTTTTAAAAAACATATTGGTTTTTATCCTACACCGTCTGCTGTCTCGGCTTTTAAAAAAGAACTTTCAGGATATAAGACAGCAAAGGGTTCTATTCAGTTTCCTCTAGATAAACCATTACCTCTAGCTCTTATTAAGAAAATAGCAAAATTCCGTATTAAAGAAATGAAGGAGAAAGATGCTAAGTGGATGTAATCCTTAGCTCTTTTTTATTGACATAATCATTTAAATGTGATTATGTATATTTGTATAGTTTTTTGTGAATTTAAACAAGTAACCAACGGAGTGACTTATGATAGAAATGACCAAAAGAAAGCTTAATCCGCGGTATTACGCTAGTGCAAACAGCGCTTTTATTAATTTTAATTTTAAATACGACGTCGAGTATAGTAAAAAAGCCAGTGAATTATCTTTGGCTAATATCCTTAAATGGGTGAAAGACGTTGAACAGGCCTCACGATCACTTGGACATCTTCGGTGTCGTGGTGTTGTTAATGCGACTGTAGTTAGTTTCATGATCGGATACGCAACGGAAGGTAGTTTTTTGGTTTTTGATGAACAGACGGAATCGAATATGCTTCCTGCTCTCGCTGAACTATTTAGTGCACTTAATAGCAATCCTGCAGAAGTTGAACCATATAAAGTTAAGTTCACCATTACTGTTAATATGAAAAAAGTCTGTTTTCAGGATGGTAGTGAGGAGGTTTCGTTTGAGGAATTAGACACCGAACGACGTCGAAAACCTAGAAAGACTAAGGTGGTTACAGTGCCTAGTGTGATGAGTAATTAGGCACAAAGGGACTGAATCTGGAATATGATTCAGTCCCTTTTAATTAACTCTATTTTCCAAACACACCCTTAATAAAGTTCCATAATCCACCTGAAGCTTTTGTATCTGAAACAGAAGCTGCGTTTCCCTCATTCATTTTTGTGTTAACACCAACGATTGGAGCTATAACTGTATCTGTGGGAACTATTAGACCTACTTGATTGGCCGTGTCTTTTATTTCAATATATTTGTCTGTATTTAAGCCGACCGCTGTTGGTGAACTTTTATTTTCTTTAACATATGTATTGATTAAAACAAGATATTCATCACTCAAATTGATAACTGAATTACATGAGATTTCATTAATTTTTTTCTTTGTTGTGATATATACATATCCAGATGGGCTGGATACTTTCCATGGACCCATAATCTCAGATAGATATTTTATTTGAAATGCTTTAACTGCAGATTCTGTTTGTGGGTCGAATATTCCAGTTAAACTAACGTCCATATTCTCGGTATTTTTTAAGAATATCTGAAGTTTTAGAACATCCTCGATATTATTATCTTTTGATCCAATTTGCATGAATGATGTTGATCTTGTTTATTTTTTAGAAAAAGATACAGAAGAATCAGATAAAGAGCTTTCTATAAGAATGAGTGGAGTACTTGGATTAAAATGGGAAATTGTAAATCAATTTTATACTCATAAGTGGCACGAAAGAACAAAACCTTATAGAAATACTGAGGAAGCCTTATCAGAGTGGGTAGAAACAGCTACATGTGTGGCTGTAACTCTTAAAGGTGATGAACCGATAATAATTGCACCCCATGGAATTGATGATTTGGTTAATTTAATAATTAGATCTACTTCTGTTCGTGCTAATAATCTAGATATTTTTCATAAAAGAATAGAATCAAAGAATTGGTTAAAAAATGGCCAAAGTTAAAGGTTGTCTTTTAATCTTTAAATTTAAGTGAGTTTTATTGATAGAAAATTCTTATAATATGAAGTAATTTGGTTATACACCTTTATATTTAGGCGTAATTAATGGCGTGATATAATTTATGTATTATCATTTTGCTCTAATCGCTCATGAATCATAAAAAGAACTTTCTTATCGTAATGGCTGTCATATTGTTAGGTATGATGTCTACTGTTTATTTTATTTATAACGATACGGGGGTTAGTGAGGCACAGTCAGTAACTACAGTTGAGGTGGCGACACCTACGGTTATGAATTCTGTTGATTCAAAATCTTGGACATATTCTAAGGGTTGTTCGAAGACGAGTACCTCAGATGATTGTGTAAAAGGAACTTCTTATTATGCGGAAAATTATAAATTCGCTTTTACTGATCCTTTTAAACCTTATCCATACCCAAATATTTCTACTTTGAATTCTAAGACTGTTGAGAAAAGAAATGGTGGTTCATGTACTTATACCTGGGATTATCCTGGTAGCAATGGAGCAACCGGAGATATTTGTAGTACTGGTGAATATGGTCCAATAGCTACGCTAGGTGTAGTTGATTTTGGAATGTATAAAATAAAAGGTCACATAGTTATAGATTCTTATCCTGTAGAGTTTAGTTATGATGCTAATGGAGTAGGTTCGGTTACTGCTTATCAAGATTCTGATGTAACAAAAGATGCGACAACAGATCTTACTGTAACAGGAGATCCTGCTACTAGATATTCAGTACCACTTTCTTATAGCGCTACTTATATTCGTCCTTATAATCAAGCTGATCCTGATATGATAGCTGTTAACGGTGTCGTTGTTGGTCCAGATGTTATGTGTAAATATTTATCAGCTAGCGGAATAAATATTGCTCGTCAGGGATGGGTGGGAAATAATTGTATTGCAACAGCTGTCGTAAATGGACATAGTGCTACAGATGTGACTCCTTCTGTAAAAGGTGTTGCTTATTATATGTATGATGTTAGTGCAGGTGAAGCTAAGGCAATAAATAAAAGAAGTCCTTCAACTACAGGTGCTTCTGCATCAGCTCCTGGAGTAGCTACGAAAAAATCAAAAGGAATGGTAGCTTCAGCGCTTTCAGCATTACTATCTATGGTCTATGTAGCGCCTACTGTTCCAGAGGCTACGACAACTATCGGTGTTCTTCCTAATACAGAGACTACGACTATCACTCTGTTTGGAGATGGTTTCGATACCTCAGCGCCAAATCATGTTTTGCTTACAAGTATTTCTTCAGAAATTTCTACTTCATCACCAGTGACTCCTTCTATGCTTTTTTATAGTAATCTCGGGGCAAATAGTGTCCCAGTAATATTAGATGTATATACAGATGATCCCAAAAAGATATCATTTGATGTTCCAACTGATTTAGTAAAAGGATATAAGGTTCAGGTTAGAACAGATGATTCAGATTGGAGTTCACCTATGTGGCTTATGCATTTATTGAATTTACAGATTATGATTCCTAAAATAGTACCAACACCTGTGACCACAACACAGCCAGTTAGTGGTCCAGCAACAAAGGTTACTAGAGAGCAGGCGATAGCAGCATTAGCTATTCATCCTCAGCCTCTTCCAGAAATTAAAAAATTACCTCTTTTCTCTACTCCTGTTCTTTCTATAAGTAAGTTCTCACAATCAAGTATTATTTTTAATTGGAATAATGTAGTTGATCTAAAGACAAATAAACCTTTAACGAGAGATAAGATTAAATATTCTCTAGTTCAAATCACTCCTTCTAATAAGGTTCTAGGTAAGAATATTCCTAGTATTAGTGCTCAAGTTAATAATCTAAAGGCACAGACATCTTATTGTGCAGTAGTCGTAGCTACAGATTCTAAGAATATATCTGCCACAAGTACTCAGGCTTGTGTCACAACACTTCCTATTAAGAGAACAGCACAAACATGTCCTAAGGGTTATACCTTTAATAAACTCATCTCAATGTGTCAGTCTACTAGCACTTTAAAGTAATATTAAATTAAGGAAGATTAAACCACATACACTGTTTTAAACAGAAATGCTTAAATATTCTGCATGGTTTTTAAACTTTCGAGTACTTATACTACTAGAATCCAAATATTGAATAGAATACTTTTTGGAAGAGACTTGGTGAAGCTGTTTTACTTGCTGCGGGAGAAGAAGCTGGAGAATATCCGTTTGATGGTGAAGGTGAAGAGCTACTTGTTGGTGATGGTGATGACGAAGGAGATGGGGAGCTAGATGGTGAAGGTGAAGGGGATGGTGACGGAGATGTGCAAGGAGTTGGTGTGGGTGTAGGAGTCGGAGTTGGGGTAGGAGTAGGGGTTACTGTTGGACAGCTGAAACCAAAATGTTTAGTATCTCCAGACACTTCACATGTATTCTCTACTTTACGTGATGGGTTTGGACATGAAGCATCATCTTTAACCTCATCTTTAACCGTTTTAGAAGCATCCCAATAATTTTTTGTTGAGAATGGTGCTGTTGTATAAAATTCACTTTCTGATGCCTGAGTCAAAGATTTTGATGTTACGGTACAAGCTAAAGTCGTAGTAGCTTCTACTGGTGGACATCCTGATGTACAAGAAACAATTGATTCACCTGTTTCTGATTTTGCAGTAATTACTTTTGTAGAACCCGTCTGTACACATGATTTACTTGGAAGAGTTATCCAAGAATTTGATTCGGTCTCGTTATATACTTCCATTTTTGATCCACACATTGTGCCAGGTTGGCTATTTACAGAACTTGTCTGTACCCAGTCGGTAGTGTCATACCATTTACCGTTTATATCTTGTGTTTCTCCACAAACCATACATAGATAAGTTGTGGTCAGTGTAGCACCGTCGCCTCTGTTGACTACTTTTTTATCAGTAGCACCAGATTTACAAACTAGTGTTGGAGGTGTTGCGGATGGAGATGGGGACGGAGATACAGAAGGTGACGGTGATGTTGAAGGAGATGGAGAACTAGATGGCGAAGGACTATTAGATGATGAAGGAGTAGGTCTCTTTCTGTATGAAGAATTTGAGCTTTGTGCTGGAGATGGGGTGCCTCCATATGAATAACTAGGAGAATATGAAGGATAGTATGAAGTTGAGCTATAAGGAGAATATGAACTGTAATAAGATGGGTAAGATGAATCTGAAGGGTATGGTGAACTACTGTCGTAAACAGATGCGAGTAAATCTTGATTATTAGATATGTATGTTGATCTAATGAGGAAAGCTAAGCTTAGTGATAAAGCTAATACACTTAGTATTGTTATCAAAGCTATCTGTTTATTATTCATGGGTTTAATTATATACGTTATCTATAATATTGTGTAGTAAAAGTGTTCACTATCTCCATGTGTTTAACCACATTCTAGACTGTAGTTGTTTGTCTGTTATTGGTAATCCATAAGTTAGAGGACTCCAATATATGAAAGCTGAGAAAGAGGTTGCTATTAGAATTATAAAAAATATTATTTTATATTTCTTCTTAAGAAAATCTAAGAGAAAGGCGGTTAATGCAATACTAAATATAAGAGCTATCTCGTAATGATATAAAAACATTATCCTACCTATAAAAATAAATGGGAGGAAATTAACCATATATCCAGCAGTTAATATGAAGAGTATCGGAATCTTATTTTTATATTCAGAGTGGTTAAGGAAGTACCTCCTTAAACTACTACTAACGGCTAATAGTAACAATAAAATAGTAGACAGTATCACGCTTAATGTTCCAATCCAGTATATAAAAGGATTACCTATTAAATAAATATAAGCTTTTAGACCGTCGGCAGTTACCCCTTTGCTTTCCCAGTAGAAAATACCCCTTTTCATTATTGGCCAGGTATACCATTTACTAGAATAAGAATGGGTAGCTGTCATTCCTGTACTAGAAGTAAGCATGGTGTGGTTTAGTTCTATAAATTTTCCGATAAAACCTTTTTTATTTATGTTTTCGTCATTTGAGAATTCATTGCCTATAAGGTTTTTTTGAAATTCTGGAGTCATGAAAGGATCACCTTTACCAGAATATGGTAGAGCGGAGAAGTGAATAGCGAAGATTGATATGTATATTGAACTAAAAATTAATCCAAATTTTAGAATGAGACCAAATACTTCTTTTATTTTATATAGTCTATAAACTTCGGAAACAAAAATTATAAAAATAAAAGTTAGCCCAGTCCATTTAACAGAGAAGGCTAGAGTCGCTAGCACTATTGCTAGAGATAGTAATAGATAGCTCTTTGATTTATTTATTTTTTTTAAATAAATTTGATAGACGAGAATAGCAGTAAAACCACAAATGATCATTATTACATCAGGTAGTATGTATCTAGATTGAACTACTAATGAGTTTTCTAGACATATAAAAGCAGATGCAAGTATAGCTGCTATTTTAGAGAATTTTAATTTTCTACAAATTATATATATAACTAAAGGTAGAATCGTTCCTGCGAATGCAGTAATCACTCTTAGGTCGAGCATCTCTAAAGGTATTGGATTTCCTATGTTACTCCAATCAGCCGAATAATTATTTAATCCAAATAAATAGCCTATCGAAGCAAAGACCATCTTGGCGAATGGTGGGTGTAGATCAAAAAAATAAGTACCGTGCCAATATTCCGATGCAAAATTTCCATAATAAACTTCATCAAAAACTACTGAGGGAGGATTCCCTGAAAAAATGAAGTGTATTGCAGAACTAAAGAAAAAAATTATTACGGGAATCATTTAATTTAAATTAAGCTGTAAACCAATAGCCCATATTCCAAAATACAAATAATGAACCTTGTAGTAGGGATAAGATTAATATGATTATTCTATCGGCTGTTTCTGTTTTGCTCCAGCTAGTCAGTATTATAATTAATGGAAATATTGTGGCCATGTATCTGATGGAGCTAGAGACTTCACCATTGATAGAACTTAAGAGAACTAAAACTAAGCCAAAAAACCAGTATGCAAAAGATACTTTTTTGTAGCTTATTAGAATAATTATTAGCGCTATTATTATCGCCAAACTATTTAGTACATAGTCTGTTCCATAGAAAAAACTGTTGTATATGGTCACAAAAGGTATTGATAGATGGTGGTGCCAAGCGGTATTTTGGATATGTGAGAATGCTAAAAAATCTCCGGTTATTATTTTATTAAACACACACCATAGTGATAGACCTAATATTGGAAATAAAGAAAATAATATTTTAGGTTTTAATATGTAATCGAAAAGTATTTTATTAAGTGAGGCTTTAATTTTATTTATTGGCCAGAATTCTTCAAATATTTCTTTAATCGTCTTATTTTCAAATACAAATATTAATAAGAGTGGAATGAAAATTAAAAAACCTTGAGGTTTAGCAAAGGCACTAAAGAAACCCAATAATCCAGCGGCCCACCAGATGTTTTTTCTAGCTAGAAGTATTGATCCTAACCATAAGAATAAAACTAATGATTCTGGATAGAATGCTGAAAGAATATAAGCGCTAGGGAATAGGAATAAATAAAATATTGCTTTTTTTGAAGAATCTTCATTGCTATCAATTTTAATTAGTTTATATAATAAAAACGCTGAAAATATTAAGAATAAATTAGATAAAATTAATCCTGTAATTAAATAATCTCCTATTAAAAAACCAAATATAGAGACCAATAGTGGATATAGAGGGAAAAATCCGATAGTAGCGTAATAATGTATATTTAAAGGATTAGAATCTGAATATCCTGTCTCTACTATTTTCATATACCATTTGCTATCCCACACAGCCCATTTATTTAGTATTGGGTGTTTTACTTCAAGTGTCTCTGTTTTCCAATCTCTATGTCCAGCTATTGGAATATAAACATTTTTAGTCGCGTAACTAATAGTAGATAATAATATTCTAGTTATTATAAAAATAACAATGATTTGTAACCAAATAGTTTTATTATTCTGCCAATGATTACGTAGCCAGTTCATGTAGTGAATATTATATATAAGAAAAGGGAGTAGGTAAAATAAAAATCCTCACTTATTTTTAAAGGAGGATTTTTATTTTTTAGTTTTCTGTTGAAAATTATAACTCCGCACAATTAGTTGAAATAGCAATGTAATTTAGGTCTGTATTTTGCTGAGACATTGCTTTAAAGCCAGTGTTTGTAATTGTGTAAACTCTAAATACTGGTACCGTGCTACCTGAATAATTAGTGGTATTAGGTGTTGCTACCACTATAGGTGTTACACCTGTAGAGAATGGACTGCTGAAGGTTACTGACTTCTCTGTATCTGAAACCATACCAGTTATAGTTCCTTTTCTGATCTGGCAGTTATTACTAATATTTGTAGGAACAATAGGCATCCAGTTGATCATTTCGTTGTTATAGCTTCCATTTAATACCACCTTCCAGTAGTCTCCTTTTCTAACAGGGAAAGATATCGATGAATTTCCTCCATCATCATCAGGTCCTTCGTCAGATACAAGAGTTGTTGGGTTTGAACTTGAATCAGTATATCCTTTCATTTTTGGCCAATTTGATCCGTAGTAGATTGATGCGTATACGATTCCATCTGTTTGTGCTTGGTATACAGTATTAAAAGCCACTGTGTCGGCTACGCTGTCACCTGTACGATCGTTTCTTATACCAAATGCTAGACCATTTGTTGATCCAGAACCTGCTGTTGCCCATGTGGCTATTCCTGTAGAATCTACTGCAGTAAGAACTTTACCTGCGGATGGTGAACCTGTGGCTATTTGAATATTTCCATTAAGTAAAGTTGTTCCGAAGACTGTAAGACCTATAGCATTCTGTACTGGGGTATTGGAGTTAAGTATTAAGCTACCAAGTTTAGCTTGGGTGTTATTGCTGGCATTAATAGGAGCTTCGATGTTTCCATTTGGAGCTGTAGCAGTTGGTCCTACCCAAGTAGCTGCGTAAGTTACGCTTATTCCGATAGCAACCGCTGCCATGATTGTTAAAGTTAATGTTTGTTTTATGAATTTATTCATTTTAAATTTTTTATTTATTGTCTTTATTTAGAATTATTTTGCTAAAAGTTCTCTAAGAATTTTTTCTTTTTTGGCTATTTCTTCGGGGGAGAGTTTTACTGAGCCTTTTGATTCTACTTCTGCGATAAGTGCTTTTTTATTTGCGACTTGTTCTTCAGATAGCATGACTTTATTTGGTGGTAAATTGTAAGAGTCTTTTCCTAATTTAAAGTTATCGTTCGTCTTTGAAAATATTATGATCGCTAATGTAATTATTAATGCCAGTATAATTAATATAGCGCTATAAAATAACTTTCTATTTTTAATAGGATTCATGTTCTGATTATAACCTATTACGTTGTTTGTCTCTCTTCTTTTGATGTTGATAATCTATTTTCGGGGCTTTTATTAGTATTGCCATGTTTATTATTATATGATATAATTATAAAAATGGTTTTTCATGCTGAAAGACTATAAAAAAAGGATAAAACATGTTCGTTAAAGTTAGTGATCTTGGAGTGCTGGGGTTCCTAGAGACCAGACATTCCGGGGGGATTGAGGTTTTAGCTGGTATTGGCGATGCTATAGGTAAGGGGAAGCTGTTTGAACACAGCACTCTCTCATCTAGTATGCCAATTCGCTCTGTGAGCGAAAACTTGGTCATTGAAAATGTGGATTTCACCGAGAATCTCGGCAGCCTGTCTGGTATCTTAGCTAGTGCCAGCAAATCTGGGTATCAATTACCCAATCTCCGTCATGTTCGCGATGTGTTTTTTAATCAGCGAAGGCCGGAGTTTCAAAGCAGATTTCCTATTGGTAGCTGGAACTTTTTCTGCGGAACATTATTTGTTCTCGGAGAAGGTGATAGTGCCAGGATTTTTGTTCCTTGTGTGGTGGTTAGCAGGTTTGGTTTCAAGGTTTCTTTGGAAATCTTTCCGAACTCAAGCGAAGTAGATGAAACTGACTTACTTGTTTTTACGGTTTAGCTCTTTGGTATGTTGGGTCAGTTTCGAAAAATTTAAAACGGCGCAAGACTTGTCTTGCGCCGTTTTCATATCTGTATTTTAGCTATATCTCGATAAAATAAATTTTGTTCCATCTTTTATTAACTGGATAGTTCTTTTTGTGCCAATTGAGAATATAAAAATATTACATATTACAAGTGGTAAAAAGTAACGTTCCCACTGCATGTGAATTGATGGGGCAATAATAATATAAGTAATTATGAAACACGAAGATATTATTATTGCTGGACCGATAAGTTTATTTTTTCTTTCTAAGATAGACATCTTGGCAATTTCCCAAATACCGACTATAAAAATAAAAATGTAAAAGATTCCAACTGTCTTTTTTATCCAAGAATCAAGGTCATATCCTAAAAAGATACCGTATTTAGATATGGCATAAAATCTTTCGGATATAGAGTTTATACTTGGATCTTGAACTAGTGTTTGAATTTTTATAATTAATTCACGATGATTAGCCATTTTTAATAAATTATTAAATTGGTCGTGATATAAAAATGGATTTAGTAATATAAAAAATATAGAAAAAGTAGAGAAAATTAACAGGAGGCTTATCAATTGTATTTTGAATTGTGGGAACGTATTTCTAAAAGTTAATTTTATAATAAAAATCAATATAATTACTGGAATTATATATACCGCTATTAATTTTGTTCCTATTGCCAGAGATATGCTTAGACCGATTAGTATTGAAAGAAAGATAATATTCCTTAATCTATTTCTATTTTGTAGTTCATTGAATAATAAAATTAGTCCTAAAATAGAAACTAGAATAAAGAAACACCAAATTGAGTCTGGTAGTACTTGCTCAAAACCAGGAGAGGTTACAGGATTGTTGATTAATAATAATCCAGCTAACAGACCGACAGTGATTTCTTTTGAGATATACCAACCAATTATTATCGCCACTATTGAAGCTAATATGCCAAATATAAAGATTGTTATACGACCTGTATATAAATCATTTGAATCAATATTAGTTATGGGAGATATTTTAATTTGCGCTAATAATGAATCTGAATAATCAATGAGATTTTTAATATCGGGGGTGTCTTTATTAATTTTATTTTCAAGACCAGATTTAAAGATATATTTCGTGACGTTATTATGCCAAGTCATTTCACCGCCTATACTATCTATTATTTTATTATTAGCATGGAGCGCAAAACCTAGAATATATTTTCCAACAGGAGGTTGATCGTATGCAATAAAATTTACCCAATTTGGGTTTGAAGTGTCTTTGTCAAGAAAAAATAATTTATAAAAATATGCATTATGTAACCAAGAAGATTCATCTAGATGTTCCGTGGGGGAATATATTTTTGAGCTTAAGTTTATAATACTTAATATAAAAACAATCGATAATAATATTATGGTGGATATTTTAAATATCTTCATTATTTTATTTCATGTATTCCTATTTTTTTGCTAATTATCCAACGTGGTCGTTTTCTGGTATCGTCCTGTATTTTACTTATATATTCACCTATGAAACCCAGTGTAAATAATTGTACTCCTCCAATAAATATTAAGCCGAACATCAAGACTGTTTGTATATTTTCTAATTGTTTTATTGTGAGTATTAATACACCAATTAAAGAGAAAGACATTATCAAAATACCAATATATATAGGTAATCTGAGTGGTAGTATTGAAAAACTAGTTAGAGCATTAATTAGAAGACAACTTAATTTTACTAATGAATATTTTGATTTGCCGACCACACGAGCGTCTCGGTCATATTCTATTCCGATTTGTTTAAAACCAATCCATGATCTTAATCCACGTAAATATAGTGAATATTCTGGTAAGTTTTTTAATTCATCACAAGCACGTCGGTTAATTACACAAAAATCACCGGCGTCATTAGGAATATTTATTTTCGATATTTTTCTAATTAGTCGATATGCAATATAAGCCGTGGCACGTTTAATAATGTTATCTTTTCTATTGCGTCTGACAGCATATACCACATCATAACCCTGATTTATTTTATCTATACAGTTTGTAAAAAATTCTGGTGGATCTTGTAGATCAGCATCCATTATTCCAATTAGATTACCTTGAGTATATTGTAGACCAGCCATTAGTGCTGATTGATGACCAAAATTTCGTGAGAATGAAATAATCTTAAATCTTGCGTCGGTTTCACTTATCTTTTTTAATTGATCGTAAGTTGAGTCTGTAGATCCGTCATCAACAAATATAACCTCCCAAGACAAATTCATTTTTTCAAGAGATTGCAGTAAACGTGATCTTAATGTATCCAAGACTTCTTCTTCGTTATAACACGGAACAATCACGCTGAATTGTATTGGTTTTGTGGTCATATACTAATTTATTTTGTGTGTATATGTACGTAAATATCTTCCAGAGCCTTAACTCCATCTCCTGAGGCGATATTGTTCTGGTGATATAGTCCGTCGGTACAATCTCCAGCTGACCAAATTCCAGGAGTCTTAGTCTTCTGGTCTTTAGGATCTGTGACTACATGGCCTGTGGCTGTTCTTTCTACGATATTTTTAGCGAAATCTGTTGAGGGGATTGAGCCGATTTCTACGAATATTCCAGAAACAGGAAGGGTTACTTTCTCTTTTGTTACTGAATCTGTATATATGAATCCGTTTACGAATTTATCTCCCAATACTTCTGTTGGAACGGCGTTTTTAATAATCTGGATATTTTCTTTTGAACTTAATTTATTTACTGTGATTTCATCTGCACGGAATCTATCACTACGATTAATTATGTAAACTTTATTACAGTAGGCACTAAGCTGGGCTGCGGACTCGAACGCTGAATTTCCTCCGCCTATAACAGCGACATCCATACCGGAAAACATCGGTCCATCACATGATGCACAATAGGTAAGGCCTTTATGTTCGAATTTATCTGCGCCAGTAACATCTAGTTTTCTACGTTTGCTTCCGGTAGATATTAATATTGTTTTAGATTCGTATTCTGATTTATCTGATTTAATTAGAAAAGTTCCTGTAGCTGTTTTAGAAATATTAGTGCAGTATTCTCCTTCTTTAATAGTTACAGC
Organism: uncultured Candidatus Saccharibacteria bacterium; assembly: GCA_964450345.1. Classification (GTDB taxonomy): domain Bacteria; phylum Patescibacteriota; class Minisyncoccia; order Phycocordibacterales; family PALSA-1337; genus JAPLZH01. Next base: position 34,360 of record CAYVEL010000005.1, read on the forward strand.
TTCTCCTGCGTATGCCTTAAGATGGTTTTCCATAGATTTAGCGAAATCGGCACCACTAATCTTAATGGTTCCAATCCAGTTCTCTATACCTTCAGATACTGTACTCTGACTCTGCCAGTCTTTAGTTATAAAAATAGTATTTAATTTCTTACGCGCTGCATAAACACCTGCGGATACTCCTGCTGGACCTCCGCCAATAATTGCTAAATCATAAATCATATTTAGATTATATAGTTAATGTGACGGGTGGGCTAGTGTATTTATGTGTTATAAAAAAGCAAAAAATAAAAAAGACAATATTTATTTGTCTTTGTAAATAGAGAAAAGCTACCTTATTACTATCATTATAACAGACCTATATTGAAAAGTCTATTTTTTAAGCATTCAACAATATTACTAGGAAAGACACAACTTTGCAGAGGCGTCAAATAAAAGGTATAAATATAAGATTATTATTTAAAAACATATTTTAAGTATGGATAAAAAACCAAAAAAGGTTAACCTGTTTGTTGTTTTATCTAGAATTTGGAAATATTACAGACCTCTTAAAAGAGGAATGATTATTTCCTTAATTTTTGTTGTTTTGGGTCAATTAACGTTCTCTGTAAGTCCATTCTTATCTGGAAGAATAATAGATTCGGTGACACATCGTAATCAAGATATTTTCTTATATTATCTTGCATTGATGTCGGTCCTAATGGTTTTTAGATGGCTCATTAATGTGCTTAGTGATAGGAATCAGATTGCGAATTTAGCAAATGATTTAGATGTTCATTTACATAGAATATCTACGGAGAAATATATGAGTTTCTCTCTGGGTCAGCATTTAAGTAAGCATTCTTCTATAAAGACTTCCATTATAAATAGAGGAATAAACTCAATTCAATCGATTGGAAATATGTTTATTTTTGAACTATTTCCGATAATGTTCAATATGATTGTTCCTTTGGTTTTGATTTCTATAGTTTCGAAACTACTAGGATTAATAATGTTACTATCTGTAATATCAATAATCTGGTATTCAATTTGGTACAGTAAGAGATTTTTAACTAAGATATCTAACAATATTAAGAATTACGAAGAAGCTTCCAGAATACGTGGTGATTATAGAAATAATATAGAGACAGTAATTTCATTCTCTAAAGAGAAGGAATCAATTGAAAATAGTGAGGTTAAGTACCATAATGCGAGCGAATTATCTAAGAAGATGTGGCTTAACTATAAGAATTTCTTTTCTGTTGGAAGTTTAAGTCAAACAATATCGTTAATAGTTCTTCAGTTGATTTCCGGATATTTCGTCTTTAATGGAGAGATTACTGTAGGTATATTCATAACTTTAACAGCTTGGTTTACACAAGGAATAGGACAATTACAATCAATATCTTGGATTCAGAGAAGAATGATGACTTTCTATGTCGATGTGATTAAATTCGATAAGTTCATGAGTATTAAGGCTAATATCGTCGACAATCCAAATGCGAAAGAGATTACAGGTTTAAATGAATCATTAAAATTTAATAATGTATCGTTTGCATATCCTAAGAGGGCTAAGGAAAAAAGTTCAGAAAGAAAAGATTTTATGGAGAGTATTTTTGAAGCAGAAATGATAGATGAGAATATAGAATATGGAAATCCAACAATTAAAGGATTAAATCTAGAATTTAAGAAGGGTAAGAAATATGCGATAGTCGGACATTCTGGAGCTGGAAAGACAACAATAGTTCATCTATTGCTTAGAGCATATGATCCACAAGATGGTTCGATAACGATTGATGGTACTGATCTTAGGGATGTTAAGATGACTAGTTTAAAGAAGAATATTGGTGTGGTACCTCAAGAGATTGCTATATTCGATGGAACACTTAGAGATAATATACTATTCGGTTTATTTGATTCAAAAAAGATAACAGATGAAGAGCTAATGCAGGTGGTTAAACATTCTAGAGTTGATGAATTTCTACCAAACTTAGAAAATGGTTTAAATACAATGCTTGGAGAAAAAGGGTTAAAGCTTTCTGGTGGTCAAAGACAAAGAGTAGGTATTGCGAGAGCTATGATTAAAAATCCAGATATTCTAATATTCGATGAGGCTACATCTCATCTTGATATGAAGAATGAAGAAATGATTAGAAAATCGATTCTAGAAGTATCTAATGGAAAGACTTTGATAACTATAGCTCACAGATTAGCTACTGTAAGAGATATGGACGAGATTATCGTTATGAAGAATGGTGCAGTAGTAGGTCAGGGAACACATGGAGAATTAGCTGAATCTAATCCTATATATCAGGATTTGATTAAGAGTCAGGTGTTTTAGTTTTTGGTGTTTGTTATTTAATAAAAATCCCAGTCGCGAGACTGGGATTTTTCTTTAAAAAGTTTTAGTGATTATTTTATTTTACTTCTTCTTAGAAAGGCTGGAACTGAACCCCAGTCATCATCTTCGTCTATCTTTGGAGGGGTCTCACGCTTTTCTTCTACCTTTGGTTTTATCTCTTCTGGCTTTTCTCTGTTTTCTCTACTTAGAGCGCTGAAGAATTTTGACTTTTCTTCCTTTGGTGAATTTATTGCTATAGGAGATTCTTCTTCCTCCTCTTGAACCTCGGTCTTTCTGATTATAGAAGGTTTTGGAGTAGCTGAAATAGTTTCAATATCTCTTCTTACATCATCTGGGAAACCTGATGCAATAACTGTGATTCTAACCTCATTCTTCTTTAGCTTATCGCTAATAACTGTACCGTAAATAACCTTAGCCTGAGGATCAATAGATTCTGTAATGATTTTAGCAGCATCGTGAATCTCAAACATTGTTAAGTCTTCACCACCAGCGATAGAGAATAGAACACCCTTAGCACCTGTAATAGATAGACCTAGAAGAGGAGAGTTAATAGCCTGTTTAGCGGCTTCAGTGGCACGGTTTTCACCAGTTGCAGCACCGACTCCCATAAGAGCAGAACCAGCATTCTCCATAACAGCTCTAATGTCTGCGAAGTCTATGTTAATCATACCTGGGGTAGTAATAAGGTCTGAAATACCCTCAACTGCCTGTTTAAGAACTTCATCACACATAGCGAAGGCATTCTTAGCGGTAGTATTTTTATCAATAACCTTTAGAAGTCTGTCATTAGGTATAGTAATAATAGCGTCTACTTCTTTTCTTAATTCATCTAGTGCATTCTGTGCTACATCTGTACGTTTCTTACCCTCGAAGAAAAATGGGGTAGTAACAATAGCAACAGTTAGTGCTCCTAGCTCTTTAGCAATTCTAGCAACAGTAGGAGATGAACCTGAACAAGTACCACCACCAAGACCTCCGGCGATGAATACCATGTCTGCACCCTTAATGCTCTCCTGAACTTCTTCACGAGTTTCTTCTATAGCTCTTTTACCAAGTTCTGGATTCATACCAGTACCTAGACCACGAGTAAGATTCTTACCAATGTGTATTTTTTTCTTTGCTAGAGAGTGATGTAAATCTTGAGCATCTGTGTTCACTGCTATGAAATCTACTCCACGAACTTTAGAGTTAATCATGTGATTAACTGCATTTTTTCCTGAGCCTCCGACTCCGACTACCTTTATGCGGGCGAATGTCTCGATTTCTGGTGTGATGTGTGGCATATGCTTGTGATTAATTTAGTGTGTCCATAATACCAAAAAGGGCTTTGTAAAGCAAAGAAATATAGAGTTTTTTAAATTTTTGACAAATACTAAAAAAGGTTTCGAAAAACTATAGAAATTAAAGTTTTTAAATTTTGTTTAGAGTACCTATTTTTAAGGTAAGAACTTCTTTAGCCATCTGCCTAACTGTTTGAAAGAGTTTCCTAGTGGATTAGGTGATGTGATAGGGTTTAAATCTGATTCTTTATCTGCACATAAACATAAGCCGTATGCTACTGCCCAAGTAGAATCTCGGAATGATTCCTTTTCTGTGCTTCCACCAATAGATCCTAGTTTAGAAGGGATTCTTAAGGCCGCTTTAGCTAAGTCCTCGATATTAGAAAGTCCTGAACCTCCTCCTGTAATAATTATTCCAGCTGGAAGTAATCCATTCTTACCGATTTTCTTTAGATGATTTTCTATAATTTCAAAAATATCACTTAAACGTGCGCTAATGATTTCTTCAATCTTTCTACGTGGGAATGATGAGCTAGCGATCTGTCCGACTTTAATTTGTTCAGCTTCTTCTAGCGGAACTTTAAGTCCTAATGCGATGTCATTCGTGACTGTGCTTGAACCAATAGGAAACACTTCTAGAGAAATAGGAATATCATTTTCAAATACTGCAATAGAAACAGTTTCTGCTCCAATATTAGTTAGGACACATCCAGCAATTCTCTGTGTTTTAGAAAGGGTCACATAACTTGCTGCTAGTGGTGCGGGAATAACATCTAGAACTTCTATACCAGCATCTTCTGCTGAAACTACTAAATCGTTCAAGTGCTGTTCTAGACAAGTGATAAGTAAAAGTTTTACATCAAGTTTAGAACCACGCATTCCTTCTGGATTTCCTAGAACAAGTTTACCGTCTAGTTTGTACTGAATAGGAATAGCATTTAATGCTTTCTTATTTATTAATGCTGCAGTGGTTACTGACTCTTCTGCTTCTTCGTGGGCTTTTTTAATATCTAGAGAAGTAACTTCTAAATCAGCTCTGCTAACTATGGTAGAACCTGTGGCTACTGTGCTCTGGACACCGATACCACCAGCAGAGAAGTAAGCTCTCTTAATTCGGAAAGTTAAATTTTTTTCAGCTTTAGCTACAGCTTCTTTAATGCTTTTAGTAACTTCTGATTTATTTTTTATATATCCATGTCTAACACCTCTAGTTTCAGCAATACCTGTAGATACAATAGCAGGCATGCGCTTCTCATTTAATTTAGAAGTATCAATAACAACCACTTTTACATGGTATGTTCCAACATCAATTCCAGCTACAAAGTTTCGGTTCATTAAGAAAAGTAGGAGATTTAGATTCCGAATTTATTTCGGATATTCTCCTCTATACTCTCCATTTTACTACTATGATCGAATCCTTTCAAATGCACTAAACCGTGTATAAATAAAAATGCGAGAAAATTTTCGTAATTTCGGTTAAATTTTACCGCTTCTAATTTAGTATATTTAATATTTATAAAAATCTCACCAGTTTTTTCGTCGATAGGGAAACTAAGAATATCAGTAGGTTTTTCTATGTTTCTGTATACGGTATTTAGCTTCTTAATTTCAGCTTCACTTACGATATTAAGAGTTAATTCATAATCAGCTCCTAATGCCTCAGTTTTCATATCGCGAAAAGCCAAGCTAGGGAGCTTGGCTTTCGTTTTGTTGTTTATGTAGAAAGTATCTTTATTCACTTTCAGTAAATTCTCAAGATTACTTATGAGAACCCATTCTGTCAGGCATCTTTCCAAGCTTTATAAGCTTAGCAACTTCAGCCTTTCTAGCTAGAGACTTAAGAGTAGCCTTCTTAACCTTGTAGTGAGAAAGCTGTCTTTCTGAATATCTTAGACTTCTAACTTTAGGTAGAACTCCAGAACTCTGGATCTTCCTAGTGAATCTGCGAAGCACGCTAGCTCCTGATTCGTTGTTATTCTTTGTTACTTCAACGTTTATCTTTGTCATCGTTTGGATATACTAACACACCTTTTATTCTGTAGCAATATGCTATTTATGATATTATTATCGCATGAACATGGATATTTTTGAGGCTCAGTATAAGCGTTTAAATAAGAAGCAGAAGCTCGCAGTAGACACTATAGAAGGTCCTGTGATGGTGGTAGCGGGTCCTGGTACTGGAAAGACGTCTATTCTTACGCTCCGTATAGCTAATATCCTTAAACAGACAGATGCAGATCCTGATAGTATTCTCGCTCTTACTTTTACCGAAGCAGGAGTTCAAGCTATGAGAAAAAAGCTCCTAGAGATCATAGGTCCTAGAGCACATAAGATTAATATTCATACTTTCCATGGTTTTTCTAATGGTTTGATTCAGGAATATCCAGAAAAATTTCCTAAGATTATCGGAGCTAGTAATGTTTCCGATTTTGATCAAATAAAAATAATTGAAGAAATTATTCAAAATAGTGATTTTAAAATTCTTAAACCCTGGGGCGATCCTCTTTATTATGTAACCCACGCACTTTCTGAAATTAAGAATATGAAGCGTGATGGTGTTGGTGCAGAAGAATTTAAAAAAGCATTAAATGAATCTAAAGAAGAATTAGCTAATAGGACAGATATATATCATGAGAAAGGTGCTCATAAAGGTAAGAAAAAAAGTGAAATAGTAGATAAAGAGCGTGAAAATGAGAAAAATACAGAACTTCTTTCTGTATACGAAGGTTATGAATCAGCTTTAAGAAAGAGAAAGCTATATGACTATGAAGATATGATAGTAGAGACAGTTAAGGTGCTTAGAGCAGACGAAGATTTTCTAAGATCTCTTCAGGAAAAGTATCAATATATTCTCGCCGATGAGCATCAGGATGCAAATAATTCTCAAAATGCGATTCTGGAAACACTTTCTAATTTTCATAGTGACCCAAATCTTTTTATTGTGGGAGATGAGAAGCAGGCTATTTTCAGATTCCAAGGAGCATCACTTGAGAACTTTCTTTATTTTAAGAAGATATATCCAAGCGCACTGTTAATTGATCTTGAGGACAACTACCGTTCCACTCAGAATATTCTAGATGCTTCACATAGTTTGATTGAGCATAACCCTAATGGTGGAATCGAGAGAACTAAACTTCAGGCGAATAGTAAAGCTAAGGTTAAGCCGGTGAATTTCGCTGTGTTTAATAAGAAAGACTTCGAATTGCGTTACGTGGCCAGCGAAATTCAAGAACTAATTAAAGCAGGAGAAAAACCAGAAGAAATAGCTATCATATATCGTGAGAATAGAGACTCTGCACCTATAGCAGAAACTCTTTCTAGAATAGGTATTCCTTTTCAGGTAGAGTCAGATAAGAATTTATTAGATGATTCTAGAATTTCTGTTTTAATTAATCTATTTAAAGCGATATCTAATCCGACCGATAAGATAAATCTTGCTAAAGCATTATTATTTAATTTTTGGAATATTCCTCATATTTCTGTCTATAAGACTCTCGCAAAATCAGAGAGACATGGCGAGAAGGCACTTCATGAATTAATTCGCGATGAGAAGGCTCTTAGTTTAATCATAGGAGATGATGCTTCTGGTATTTTAGACATATCAAAGAAAATTGATTCATGGTCTAGAAAAGCTCTAGAGATTTCATTCCCAGAATTATTCGAAATAGTTTTAAAAGAATCTGGATATTTAACCTATCTTCTGAACAGTAAAGAGTATTTAGATAATATGTCAGTTCTAGAATCTTTCTATGGAGAAGTGAAGAAAATGGCTGGATCAAAGAAAGAATATTCTTTAAGTGACTTTATGGATTTCGTTTCTGTAACTGAAAATCATGGAATATATATAAAGGGTGCGGTTAATACTTTATCTACTGGTAAGGTTAGATTAATGACAGCACATAAGTCTAAGGGATTGGAGTTTAATCATGTTTATATAATAAACGCGAACGCTCGCAAGTGGGAAGAGAAGAAAAATCGCGCGAAATTTAAGCTTCCAGAAAGCATAGCTAAATCGTCAGAAGCATCTAGAAATATAGAAGATGAACGCAGACTTTTCTATGTAGCCCTTACTCGTGCTCGTTCAAATATCAATATTACTGCCAGTTTACAGGATATAGATGGTAAGCAGGATATTCCTACTCAATTTATTTCAGAAATTGATGAAAGTTTAGTTACTAAGGTGTCGGACGAATTTGTTAAAGAATTAGAATCTAAATTCAGCACAGATTTAACTCATCATTTTACTAGAGTAGAGAATAAGATTGATAAGGAGGACGAATCATTTATTAAAGAAAAATTCTTAGAACAAGGTCTTTCTGTGACTCATTTAAATAATTATTTAAAATGTCCTTGGCATTATTTCTTTGTTAATTTACTTAGAGTTCCACAAGCTCAGAATAATTCCTTAATGTTTGGTAATGCTGTTCACGAAACTTTAAGAATCTATTTTAATAAGTATAAAGAAGAAGCAGAACCAGCTGTGGACGAAATGCTTAGAATATTCGAGTTTGAACTATCAAGACAGCCAATATTAAAGAAAGACTTTAAGAGTATGCTAGAGCGCGGAAGAGAGGCATTAGACGGCTATTTTAGGCATTATAAAGGCACTTGGACTAGGAATCTAATGACAGAGTTTAGTATTAAGGGAGCTACTATTCCTCTTGATATTAAAGTTAATGGAAAACAAGCTGAAGTTTTACTTAACGGTAAGCTCGATAGGGTGGAATTTCTAGATTCTTCTAATGTTAATGTAGTGGATTATAAGACAGGCGATCCTAAGAGTAGAAATCATATTCTAGGAGAGACCAAAGATTCAAATGGTGATTATTTCAGACAGCTTACTTTCTATAAACTTCTAATTGATTCTGATAAGAAAAAAGGTTGGAATATGGTTTCGGCAGAAATAGATTTTATTGAACCCACAGATACCGGAAAATATAAGAAGGAAAAATTTGAAGTTACTGAATCTGATGTAGAAAAGCTTATCGAATTGATCAAAACAGTTTCTAAAGAAATAATAAATGTAGAATTTTGGGATAAGGGTTGTGGAGAAAAAGATTGTGAATATTGTAAGCTAAGAACTGATTTAAAGAGATTGAGTTAGTCGATTAGGTGTCCGGACAGATTTTAAATAAATTTAAATGAAAGCCCTCCCGGCAGATTTCTCTGCGGGGAGGGCTAAATGGCATTTAATGCCGAAGAAAACTAGGCCCAAGCCAATTCGCGACGAGGCTGACGGGCTTGATTGGAAACGACTTCCACAGGCACGCCCGTCTTGCAGACGGTGCGAATGACGGCGGTCAGATGCTCGCGGAATCCTTGATGGAAAGTCGGAAGCGCATAATACATGCCGGAGCCGGTGCGATGAAGGTTGTTTTGATCGGTTCCGCATTTGCGGATATTCCCGACGATGACACAGACATTTGAAGGGATCTGACCGGATCCGTAAAGACAGGTGGCGGTAGCTTGCGAATTGAGGACATGAATCATCGCTCCAGGATGTGAACCGCTCACATAATTGTATTCGATCGGCCGACCATCAATAGCTTGTGGCAGGTCACTTTGACCAGCGCTTTGAAGCGACTGGTGCATCGCGACTATGATTTTGGGTTTGGAACTAGAAGGAACAGTAGGGACTTTAGCCATAGTGTGAATTATTTCTAAGTTTACTTGTTATTGTTACGACCGTAACAATAACGCCATTTGAGATAATACGCCTATAATTGAAGTATGTCAAATTAAAATAAACGGCCCAATAGGGCCGTTTATTTTAGTCTTTTAATTTCTTTTTTTAAAAATAATCTATTCCGCTTTTACTTCTGTGATTAATAGAGCATCAATAGTAGTCTTTAGAGATTTCATATCAGCACCTTCTACTGGAACTTTCTTTCCAGAGCTTGTGATAACAAAGCTGAAAGGTGTTCCTGATACTCCCGCAGCTGATCCTGTAATAAATTCTTCATCGATCTTCTGCTTAAACTTTCCACTAGTCATACAAGCATTGAAATCATTTTCATTAATACCTACCTGAGCAGCCATCTTAGGTAATAGAGTCTGATCTAGACCTGTTGGAGATTTAGAAGTTACGCCAGGTGTGGTTTCGTATAGAACTTTTGCGAAATCAAAGAATTTATCTTTTCCTCCTAATGATCCAACACACTCCATAGCATGAGCTTCATTTCCCGCATTTGGATGTAGGATTGTACCATCAGCCATTGGCTTATTTAGAGGATAATGTCTGTATACCCAAGCGACTTTTCCATCTTTAGCATAGTCTTTCATTAGAGATACCATTGTTGAATGATAAAGCTTACAGAAAGGACATGATGGGTCAGAGTATTCTACGACCATGATAGGCGCCTTAGGATTACCATAGATATAATCTTTATCAGTTACTGGTGGTAGTAAGTCCTGAGGATTTTTTACTTCAGCTGTATTTTTTGATGAACCTAATTTAGGTGCTAATTGAGTTAATAAAATAGCTCCTGCAACTATTGCGCCAGCTATTATGATAGCTATCGGTATAGTTAATGATTTGTTTGATTCCATATTGAGTTAATTATATTACAGATATTAAAAAGGTAAACTGAAAGTCATAGAACTTTCTACTTTTACATCCCAATCTCTAGTATCTATACTCAGGTCTTTTAATACTCCCATGTCTTTATATTTTAGCTTTCCATTAGCCATTGCATAATCATAAAGCTCTTTGGTGATTCTAACGTCCTCTATACAGTATTTAATGATTTTATCTATTTCACCATTCTGCCACCAAGTAATAGCATCTAGTCCGTGACCAATTTTATTTTTTCCCAGAGTAGCTTCAGCTAAAGTATCCATCTTTATTCTTCTTCCGAGGGTTTTTTTAACTTCTTTCATTAAATCTAGACTCTTAATCTTAGTTAAGTCGCCAGGATAGTACTTATTTAGAAGGGGAATATCGAAATGATCACTGTTATATCCTATTAATACATCAGCTCTCTCTATGATAGGCCATAGTTTAGAGAAGTCTTTTTCTAGAAAGCTTTCGTAAACATCTCTTTCACTGTCATATATGCACACTACAGAAATAGAAAGGGCAGAAGGGTCTGTAGATCCTACTTCTTCGAATGTATTTTTTGTTTCAATATCGAAAAATATTTTACGCATTATTTTTTTCTTTTATTTCCGTAATTCTTCTTTGATTCTTTTGTTAAGGCTAAAATACCTAGTACTACTACATATGATGAGACTACTTCTGGTGGTAGATGATATACCTCGCATGATGTTTCAGAAACACAACTTTTTTCTAGGTAGACCTTTATAGTAATAATAGTAACCATTAATATGGTCCAAAGTATCACATATACTTCACCAGGATGTCTTTCTTTGTGTGAATCACGCCATCTTTTAAATTCTTTTTCAGCACTGTAAATAGCGAGTACTCCAGTATAAATAGCAGCAACGGGAAGGATTAAATCCTTATGCATTAGATCATTAACTGTTATAAAATCCCAGATAATTACGCTAAAGAAAATAACAGTCCACAGGTTAGTCATCCAGCGCCAGAAGCTAGTTGTTTTATTCCAGAAAAAATTGAACATTAGAGTGATTTTTTAATTATTTCTCCTATAGTATCTTCTGAACATTCAAACTCTGCACCGTCAGAAAGTCTCTTAATTAGTAGTTTTCCTGTAGATATTTCGTTATCACCAATAACTACTATGAAAGGAATATTTCTCTTATCTGCAAATTTAATTTTATCGCCAACTTTTTTAGTGGTTAGGTCTATGGCAGTATTTAAGCCTGAATTTCTAGATGTCTGAGCAATGTCTTCTGCAAATGGAATAGCTTTTTCATCTTTTGGAATTACATATAGTTTAGCTGGGGAAGAATATTTAGGAATTAATTTTCTTGATTCTAAAATATCACGAGCAATGACATCGCCGGCACCGAAGCCAACAGCTGTGACTTTCTCTTCACCGAATAGTGATAGAAGGTCATCATATCTACCTCCGCCGAATACACTGCGTTTATTCTGTGGGTTTAAGTCATACACCTCAAATACTGTACCTGTGTAATAATCGAATCCGCGCATAAGTGTCTGATCGAACACAACATTTGTAATTCCAAGCTCTGTCAGTCTTCCGATGATTTTCTTTAAATCGGACACACCTTCGTTTTCTGATCTTGTTTCTTGAAGCGCTGAAGTAAATTCCTCGAAGTTTTTAGTATTTAATATTGATAGGAAAGCCTGAGACTTTTCTCCAAGTAATTCAGTAAGACCCATTTCGAAAACTTCTTTAGTGATTTTGTTTTTCTTATCAATCAGCTTAGCTAATCTGTACGACTTATCTTCATCAAGGACTAGAACGTCTTTGGTGATATAGTTCATTATCTTTCTACTATTTAAGCGAATCTCGAAATCTGTATCTCTTAGACCGTAAGCACGCATAATTTCATATGCTATCTGAATTACTTCTACATCTGCTTCAATTCCTTCAACACCAAAAAGATCAACGTTTAGCTGATAGTGTTCTCTTAGTCTGCCACGCTGTGGTTGTTCATATCTAAATAGATTTGGAATAGAGTACCAACGAATAGGTAAACCAATTTCACGTTTCTTAGCAGAAACCATTCTGGCTACAGTAGGGGTCATTTCTGGACGTAGTGTGACTTCACGTTCTCCACGATCTGTAAAAGTGTATGTCTGTTCATTAACAATTTCTTCACCAGATTTAGCTCTGTATAGTTCTGCGGGTTCTAGAACAGAGGCATTGTATTCCTCGTATCCGAATTTTTCCACAGTTTTTTTCCAGATATTAAAGATCTGATTCTGTACAGCCATATCTTCCGGGAAGAAGTCGCGGACACCTTTATAACTTTCGGTGCCGAGTTTGGCTTTTTTCTCTTTACTCATGGCTATATTTTACGTTATTTGCCTTATTTAGTCTAATTATATATTGTTATAAGTAATGATGGATAAAATTATAAAAATAAATAAGAAAGTTGGAGAGACTCCTTTCCAGCTTTTGGGAAGAATAAGAAAAGAAAATCCGAATTTATCTGAAATACCTATGACTTATGCGGGTAGACTAGATCCGATGGCAGAAGGAGAAATGATTATTTTAATCGGTGATGAATGTCTTAATAAGGAAAAATATACTGCTTTTGATAAAGAATATATTTCGGAGATAATTTTCGGAATTAATACAGATACAAATGACCTTTTAGGACTAGTGGAAGGATATATAAATGATTCATCAAATATTCCAGAAGAAAAGATAAAGGAATTTATTGATAAAAATAAAGGTAAAATTATACAGGCTGAGCCGAAATTTTCATCGAGAAATATTAAGAAAAATTTAAATAGATTTAGAATGGGGCAGATAGCAGAGGATTTTTCTAAAGAAGTAGATATTTATGAATCAGAGATTTTAGGAATATCTAATATAGATAGTGCAGAGTTACTGAAATATATTCAGGAGAACATTTCTCATGTTAGAGGTGATTTTAGACAGGAACTTATTCTAGCTAATTGGAAAAAGCTGTTAAATGACGATCCTACCAATCTGTTTAAATCATTTAAGGTGCTTAAAATTAGACTGAAAGTTTCTAGTGGTTTCTATGTCAGATCATTTGCTCGTGATATTGGCGCTCATTTAGGTGTGGGGGCTATTGCGAAAAGCATACTCAGAAGTAAGATTTTTAATTAATTTTATTTTATATAGTACAATTCATCTATGAACGAAAATCCATTTAAAGATTTAAGACTATCTGAACACGGTTCAGAAGAATCTAAAACAGAGGAGAATAACAGACGAAAAGAAAATTTATTAAGACTCGGTTTTTCTGAGGAGTTTGTCTTAAAAATGTCCGAAGGTGATGAATTAAAAAGAGAACATTATGCCGAAAAGAAAATTGAAGATCTGAAATCTCTCGGCTTTACCGATCCAGTAAAACTGATTGAAAAGAATCCACAAA
>CAYVEL010000006.1:0-47343 GCA_964450345.1 uncultured Candidatus Saccharibacteria bacterium
CGTTCCCCTGTCACGGGAAAGGTCGTGGGTTCGAGTCCCATCGGGCGCGCAATAATAAAAAGAGTCTGGTTAATACCAGGCTCTTTTTATTATTGTTGTGAATAGATTGTGACCGAGTCCCATCAGGCAGATAAAATAATCCACAGCAGGTCATTCTTTGCTATGGTATTATATATAGTAATGAATAATAGAGGTTTTACTCTAGTTGAGTTGCTTGTCGTTATCTCAATAATAAGCCTGTTGAGTAGTATCTTTACTACGTCAGTTAGTGCTGCTCGTATTAAATCTAGAGACGCTAAAAGAATGCAGGAAATCAGGTCTATTGATAATGCTATAAATCTATATATATCCGTGAATGGTCACGCGCCTTATTTACAAGGATCTTGTTCTGCTACGTCTTTGGTCTATTCTAATACTATAGATTTTTGTGTAGGTAATTCCGGTGCTACTGGCAACGAGAAATATGCTTGGAATTTTTTGAAGGCCGATCTTGCTCCTTTTATAAATTTACCAAATGATCCGTGCGGAAATAACGGTTGTTCAAATAATTTAGGATATAGGTATGTTTCCCCTGGTGCTATGAAATATGTTTGTACTAATACTCCAGGTTTGTGTAATATTTCTACTGACTCACAATTTAATAATTCCTATCAGATTTATTTTAAGAAAGAACAAAATAACACAGATTCTGGTATAAATAGTTTCGCTAATTCATTCTTAGATCCAGTGCCTACTAATCCACCAGGATGGGGTTACTAATATAGATCAACATAATGAAAATACTAAAATATATAATCATTTCAGTTGTAATAGCTTTAATTTTGATTAGTACCTTTCCTTATTTTAGAGTTTTTTGTCATACTGTTGTAGATACTTTTTCTGTTGGTAGATCAGATTCAAAGACATTCTTATTTTTAATATTTGGTTTAGTTGTATCAGCAACGACTTACTTTTTGTATTTTAAGAATAAAAAGTTTAGCAGTCATTATGTTTCGAAAATAAAGAAGGTAACGCTTTCGTTTGTCACTTTTTCTTTTTTGTATAATTTAGCACTTTATTCTTATTTTATAATATCGAATAACTTAAACCCGCTAAATCTTTATTCTATATATAGAAATGGAGAGGTGACGGCTATGCTTTTCTTACATAATCATATGTCGAAAGGCTATATAGCTGTTATTAATAAATATTTGAATATTGATACAGGAGATGTTGATTCTGGAAAAGCTTTAATTGGTATTTTCCCTGATATTGTGTTTTTGATTGGTGCAATTTTCACTATATTTACTATAGTTTTTGTTATCTATTTAGTGTCAATTAAGGTAAAAGAATTTGATTTTAAAGGTTATAAAGGTGTTTTTGGAAGTCTTGGTGTATTTATGTCAGCATTTCTTTTGCTTAAAGGAATTATTGATGGAGGTTTCTTAAGTATCGAGGCGGTAATAGGTTTGGTATTTTTCCTTGTATTTATATATAAAGATAATTTATTTAAGAAGATTGCAATAGTTTATTTGTCAGTATATATAGTTTTACTTGATGCTCTCTATCTACATAATTATATTGATGAGACTCAATTGGCTTCAAAGATATTAATATTATTCAGTCTTACTGTGCTCCTAGTTTCTTTTTATTGTTTTGCTCATGAAGGTAAGAATAGAAAGAATTTTCTTTTATTGTTGTTAGCTTTAATACCTTTTATTAATCAGATATATAGTAATTTTTCAGTTTTTGAATATTTATCTAGAGAAATTAATGTAGGAGAGAGTGCTTATCTGATTTCTAGAAATAATTTAACTAGCAATAATTTCTTATTACAGGGTCAGTATGGTGATGTTGGATTATATGAGTGGTTGGGTGATAAAAAAGTAAACATATATAACTTAATAGAAAAAACAGGTTTTGTTTACAGTATTGCACCCGTCATTTCTCCTTGGGTTGATTGTGTGCCTGTTGGGGAAATCTCTAGATATAAGACCAATATTTTTACTTTTGAACCTTTATCAGAAGGTGTTTTCTCTGATGATAATTATTATTTAAAGATTAACGAAGATTCTGTTAAAGACGGAGTATATAAATATAAAATAAATTTTTATTCAAAACCATGTACCTCTTTAGGTTTGGTGGAGATATTTCATGCTTTAATTTCTAGAAAAACAAACTTCTTCTTTTCAGAAAATCTAGAAAAAATCGAACAATAAATGGATTTATTTTATCAGGCTATATTCTTTTCTGTCCCGAGTTGGATTTCAAACATAATTTTCACATTGATTGTTCCGTTGAAAAAGAAGTTTCCTGTTTTGTTTAAAAATGACGGTCCTATAGATGGTGGTCTATCTTTGTGGGGGAATAGAGTTTTTGGTAACTCAAGAACTTTATCGGGTTTATTTTTGTCTGTTATTTTTGGATTTTTATTTTTATTTATATATGGTTCTTGGCTAGTTTTCTTACAGACTGTTTTTACATTTTTCGGAACTCTACTTGGCTCTTTTGTTAAAAGAAGAATTGGTCTAGATCAGGGAGAAGCTCTCGTTATTTGGGATCAGGCGGATTATATGTTTTTAATTTTGCCTATTTGGGTTTTGTTTTTTAATTTAAATATTTACATCGCACTAGTTTCATTCGTTTTGACTGTTATTGGTCAGCCGTTAATTTCTTTTATTGGTTTCAAATTTAACTTAAAGAGCAGACCTTATTAATCAGTGATTGAAAATATCTGATAAATAGTCTATTCTTATTTTTATCCTGTTCTTTTTAAAGCCGTTGTAGCTCAGTTGGTAGAGCACGTCATTGGTAATGACGAGGTCATCGGTTCAATCCCGATCAACGGCTCTGTGTCATTAGATTAGTTTTTTATTAATTTAATTTTAAAAAAATGGAATTTATACCTGTAATAGTCATAGTTATAATCGTTCTTCTTTCATTCTTAAAACAAATAAACCAGTATGAAAGAGGTGTGAAGCTTACTATGGGTAAGTTTTCTGGAATTATGACTCCTGGATGGAGATTAGTAGTTCCGGTATTTCAGTCTTTTATTCGTGTTGATATGCGTATTAAGGCAGTAGATGTACCTGATCAGAATGCTATTACTAGAGATAACATTTCAGTAAGAGTTAACGCTGTTATTTATTATAAAGTAGTCGCAGCTGAAAAATGTGTACTTGAAGTAGAAGACTTTAGATATGCTATTACCCAGTATGCTCAGACTACTATGAGAAATATAGTAGGTGAGGTTACTCTAGATGAACTTCTAGCTAACAGAGATAAGATTGCTGATAGAATTAGAGAGATTGTTGAAAAAGAAACTAATGCTTGGGGTCTTCTAGTTCAGAACGTAGAACTTAAAGACGTAAGTCTTCCACCAGAAATGGAAAGAACTATTGCTAAACAGGCAGAAGCAGAAAGAGAAAAGAGAGCAGTTATCATTACTTCAGAAGGAGAACTCGCAGCTTCAGAAAACATGGCTAAAGCAGCAAGTATTCTTTCAGCTACTCCAGGAGCATTACACCTAAGAACACTCCAGTCTATTAACGATGTTTCTTCAGATGCTTCAAATACTATAATCTTCACAATGCCACTAGAAATTCTAAAGGCTTTTGAAGGATTCTCAGGAAAGAAGAATTAATAAGAATCTTTTAGGTTTTGCTAGTGTTTTGTTTTTAGCGATTTAGAGTTAGTATAAAAGTGCCACCAAGAAATAAAGTAATCCGCGAATTAGATACTCGCGCGTTTCGGCCCGGTGTTATGAGTACAGGACCATCCTGGTAGATCCATAATTACTGGTCGTCGCATGACGACGCTCGGCTACTTTTCTTGGTGGTATTTTTATTTATGAACATTTTAGTTTTTTAAACTCGTTTTTGTGTAGTATTATTTTAATGAAATGGAATTAAATCAAATACCTCTTAGTCCAATAAGTCTAAAAAATAGAATCATAAATTTTTTAATAAAATATTGGATATTTTTAATTATTATAATAATTATTTTAGTTTTGATAATTATAGGGTTGGTATCTAGAATTTTGAAAAATGATCAGAAAGATTTCGGTGTAGTACCTGAGACTAATAAGACGGAGATTATTGATGATAAGTCCCGAGATATAGATTTTAAAAATGATGAAAATAATATTTTAAGTGGTACATCGTCAGATAATTTCTCCTGGACTGGTGGTTCGAGTACTATTTTGCCAGAATATAAAGAACATTATGCGTATACTTCCGAAAATAAGAATAATAAGGATAAGCCAGTAGATTTGTATTATGACGGTAAATTAATAGATTCTGCTTGGAATATTACTTCTATTCGCATGTGGGGAGATCATTTGGCCTATCAAAGGACCGATAATTATCCGCACTATGATTTAGTCTTTGATGGTAAGAACTTAGGTGAAGCATCGTACCCAGCAATATGGGATAAGAATATTGCTTATATTAAAGACGGTGAGAAAGGAGACAGGGGTGTTTATTATAATGGAGAAGTTTTGGTTTCTAATTGTAAGAATGTAGATTATGTCTTGTGGGGTAATAACATTGCTTATAGCTGTGATGATCCAGAAGGTAAGAAAGTTTATTTTAATAAAAAGTTTATAGGAATAGGTAGTATAGCAGGCCTTCATAAGAATTTGTTGATAGTTAACAAGGATTCAGATAAAGATTCCGATATTTGTTATTTGCTATATAAAAACGGGGAGAAGATAGATTCTTTCATTCCTAAAAACGACGGTTTCTGTCCTGCTAATGCGGCGGCGGTGGGTGAACCAATAGGTGTATTCGGAGATAATTATTGGATAACTAAATATACAGGTAAAAATGATGATAATAATCCAATATATGACATTGATTATAACGGAAAAGTAGTGTTCACAACTTCATATCCAAAGACCGTTCTTTTCGGGAATACCTTTATTTATGGAAATTATAGAGAGGTGTATAGCGACGGTAAAAAAATAAATTCTAATAGTGATATATTGGCAGGAGATTCTCTATTTGAGAATAATTACTTTTCTACATTAGGAATGAATAGTCAAGCTTTTTATAATGGTAAAAAATTAGAAAAAATTAGCCAAAATGGTGAATTGTATACTAGAATGTTTGGTAATAATTATTTAGTCTGGAGTAGTGGAAATATATACAAGAATGGTGATTTACTCGATGCTGCTGAATTTAATACAGCGATGATACTCGGTGATAATATCTCATATGTTAAAGAAGTGAAGAATGATGCCGGAGGTTCATCTGGTCAGCTTATCCTAAATGGTGATGTTATGGCTGATAGATTTAATTATGTCTCATATAAGGTTATTACTGGAAAGAATATATATTACGAGAAAGAAGTTAATGGAGATTATCTTTACTATAGAAATAAAGAGGTTATCGGATCAAGATATGGTGTCGCTAATAGTAAGAAAATAACTAATTTATACACTTGGCCTACTATTACACCAGAAACTCAGATTGGTACTAGATATTCAAATAGTAATGATGCTTTTCATACAAACTATTTAACTAGTCAAAGTTACGAAAATAAATATACCTTCACAGATCAGTGGTTATATTTAACTAATCAGTGGAAATAGTTTTCTGTTTGTTGTTCTAAAAAATTGAAAAGCAGATGAATGTGTAATACTATCTATCTTAGGGAGGTGGTTTTGTGTTTTACTTGCCAAAGTAGCTCAGTTGGTAGAGCATTCGCATCGTAAGCGGAGGGTCGCCGGTTCGAGGCCGGCCTTTGGCTCATTAGATTAGTATTTTCATACAGCTTTCCACAGATTTTAGGGAATATTTAAATACTAAAACATGTTAAAATTAGTACGTGAAAACTGCATGTCGAAAATTTGCACTTGTGTTTTTTGTCTTTCTGACAATGATTTTTTCTTATACCTTAACAAAGGCACAAACCACCGATTCCGTTCCTAGTGGAAATACAGATTCTAGTCCAAGTACATCTGGTGGTGATAGTGGTTCTGGTAGTAATAGTAATAATACAGACTCTGGAAATCAAAATACAGGAAGTGGATCAAGTGGAGGAGATACTTCTTCAGGAAATACTACTTCAACAGATTCTACTGGTACGAGTGATTCTACAGGTAATACGACGAATACAGGTAACTCTACATCTGATAATACTTCTAATAGTGGTTCGGACGATAGTTCTAATTCGACAGGGAATAACACTGGCAATTCGGCCAGCGCATTAGATGCTTTAAATCAGAGTACTACTGTTATTGATTCTAATAATGCTACACCCGAAGTTAATTTAGGTAATACAGGATCAAGTACAGATAATTCTTCAGCTACTTCTACAGATGTTGCAACCGGTACCACAACAGAGACTATTGCTTCTACTACAATTGATATAAAAACAGAAGTTGTTGCTTCTACTACTGAAAATGTAGATATTGCTACTACGACTGATTTAATTAGTACTTCTACAGAAGCTACAAGTACAGTTCCTGTGGTAGATGAGTATGTTCAGCCTGAAATTCCTGGATTGAGATTATTTAATTTTGATAGCATCGAAGTGGGCTTTGCAACATCTACAGGAAAAACTAGATTTTATATAAACCAGAATAATGAAAATTCACAGGTCTTAGAAGTTCCTTATGTTATGAATACTGTGAATTTCTTTAGTAATGGTATGAATGTTTTTTGGGTTGATTCTAGAGCTAGAAGTATCTGGAAAGTTAATTCAAATAATATAAGTGTAGAGTCTGTTTCTATAGATCAAAGCGGTACAGCAGAAATGCAAATAAATAATGCAGATGGTAGTGTTTCAACTCTTTATTATTCTAGTGGACGAATAATTTTTAATTAAAGAATGAGAAGAGTTCATTTAAACTTTCAATTCGGATGGAAAAATGAAGAGAGTAAAAACTCTTTCTTTAGAGCTGTTGGTTATTTATTGATTTTGGCTTTTATACTTAATCCGTTTAGTTTTTTCCCAGATATATTAGGGAAGAGAGTAACTACTGAGGATGATTTAAGTCCTAAGAAGAATTTTGCGAATGCTTATAACTATGTTCCGACCGGAGGTAATTTGGTCGTAGGTACTGCTCAAGCTATTAAATCTGCTACTACGTCTACTGCGAACGGAGGTGCTAATACTGGTTCATGGAAGGGAACATTGGCTGATGATAACTTTCACTGGGTAATCGGTTCTACTGCTTCAGGTTATGATTTTAATCTAGTCATGGGTGGTGTAGAGCTTAAGGGTGCAAATGCAATAATAATTCAAACTGAAATAACTCAGACAGCCAATATTTCTGGAGTAATGCAAATTTGTGACTGGGTGAATTCCGCAGCAGTGAACGGCGCCGCAGATTCTCAGTGTACCACTGGAGGATGGCGTACTATTAATACGAATAGAGCTACTACAAACCCAACTACAGCCACTGCTTATCATTTCCAAATATATGATGGTTATTGGTCCACAGGAGCAACAGGAGGAACTCCTATCTCTACTCCTTTAGCAAACTTTGTTAATGGATCGAATCAGGTAAAAATTAGATATTATTCCACTGTTTCTACTACAACAAACACAATAGGAGTGGATTATTTGCGTATAATGCCAGTTATTAATCCTATATATGAGGCCGCGAGCAGTACTGTAATTACGGGTGGTGCCATGACTGGTAGTTACGCGTCTACGACAATTGGTGTGGGAACAAACATGACTGGTTCTGATAACTCTAGGTTGACTATAGCTGGAACGACTACGGCGAGGACGCAGATGTATTTAACTTTTGAAAACATAAAGACGTACACTGGAGCAAATACTATTTTATTTAGATCGGAGTTCGCTTGTTCTGCTGCCAGCGGTTATGTGTATCCGACAATTTATAACTTCACTACTGGTCTGTGGGAGAGTATGGTGGCTTCTTCTACTATTCTATGTTTTACAACAGATACAGCGCACGCTTTTGCAAAAAACAATGTGAATCTCTCAGATTATATTTCTGGAGGTGAAGCCAGAATTGGTTTTCAAACAGTCGCATCTACTACGAGCTCAATTTTAATTGACCTCGCTTATATGATGATAGGTACTACACAGACAGATTCTGACGTTTCAGAAATTACTTTCGGTACAGCTACAAGTACCTCAGCTACAAGTACTAGAAATATAAATACTTCTACTTCTACTGCGCCGTATCAGAATACTTGGAACGTATTAGCTGAAGATGAGAATAACAACATGACGCATGCTTTTTATGCTTATGATAATGACGTGGATGCTACTGTAGAGGAAGCAGTTTCTTATAACTTAGATTTTTCAGTAAAAGCTCCAAATGACTACAGAATTACTAGCGCCTTTTTTGCTGGAAGATATATGTCTGGAACAGGAGGAACTGTGCAGTTCGGTATGAAAGATTATTCAAGTCTTAACCAAGCTACTGGTGGATGGTACACAATAGGTGCGAGCGCCACTACAGCTCTTACATATACTGATCCATATACAGTAGGTACTGTTACTGCGGGAGGTCTAAATGGTCTATATTTAAACCCTCATAACATGATAAGTGCTACGAATGGAAAGATGAATTTGAGATTAAGAACTATTACTGACGGTGCTACTACAGTCAACTCTACTGCTCAATGGGATTTCGCTATGGTAAGTATTCAGTGGGTAGAGGATGTTCAAAGTAAGACTAGACAGTATCAGTTTCTTCCGACAGCTGGTGCAACAACCACAGCAAGTACTTCTCCATCATTTATTACAGCCGCAAAGATTCCTGGTGCTATAAACGGTACCAATGTTGGTTCATGGAAGGGAACACTGGCCGCCGATAACATGCATTGGGAAGTACCAGTTAAACCTGGTGCAGGTATAGATTTTGATTTAACTTTCGGTAGTTCTAGTCCGGGAAATGCTAATGCTATTTTATTCCAGACAACAATCTTACAAAGAGCACCAAAATCATTCTTAAAGGTTCAGGTATGTGATTGGGTTAGCTCTGCGGGTGTGAATGGGGCTGCCGATTCTAGATGTACTGGTGGTGGATGGCGTAATATGAACACTAATGGTGTAGATTATTCTACACAGGTGTCTTCTACACTCGGATTCCAAATATATGATGGTTATTGGTCCACAGGAGCAACAGGAGGAACTCCTATCTCTACCCCTTTAACTAATTTCTTTGATGCTAATGGTAACTTTAAAGTAAGATTTTATGGTGCTACGACTACAGCGGCCAGCTCAAGCGTACTTATTGATAGAGCGATGATGGAAGCGGTAATAAATCCTGTATATATGGCGGCTAGTTCCACGAACTTGAATGCAAGCAGTACTTCTCTTTGGGGTTCTTATGCTAGTACGACAGTAGGTATTGGTTTAACTGGTTCTGATAACTCTTATTTGATGGCATCTGGTACCGCTACAACACAGGCGAATTTTTATTCCACCTTTGAAAACGTTAGAACTTATACAGGAGCAAATACTATATTGTATTCTGCTGAGTATTCTTGTTCTGCTACTGGTGCGAATATACGTCCTAAAATCTGGAATTTTACTTCTGGTTTATGGGAGGATTTAACCAACACAAATATTCCTTGTTCAACTACTGACGCTACGAATAGGTGGGCTAAGAATAATATTACAATATCGAACTATTTATCTAGTGGAGAAATGAGAATTGGATGGTACACAGCCACTTCTTCTACTGTAGCCATAAGGATTGACCAGCAATATATGATGATTGGTACTACACAGACAGATACGGACACAGCAGAAATTTCTTTCGGTTCTGTATCCAGTGGTTCGTCTGCGACAAGTACTCGAACGCTCGATATGACCGGAACTACTGGTTCTTGGCTTCTTGCGAATGAAGACGAGTCAAACACTTTTGGGCATGATTTTTATGCGAACGATACCGATGCGGATGCAGTGTTGGAGGAGGGAACGTCCGCCAATTTAGATTTCTCTGTTACATCACCTGATAATGCATCTATATCTGGTATTTATTTTGCTTCAAGACATATGGGTGGAACTTCTGTTCAATTAACAGCGGGTATCAGGGACTATTCCGGAACTTTTAACACAACAGGAGGATGGGACGCTATTGGTTCTGCTGGTACTACGGCTCTAACTTATTCAGATAACATAACAGCTTCTACTACCGCTACAGGTGGATTTTTTGGATATTATACTAATCCAGAAGACAGAACAGAGACATTGAATAATAAAACAAATATCAGATTAAGAACTTCGACTTCAGGTGCCTCGACAACAAACCAAGTATCTCAATGGGATTTTGCTATGGTAAGTATTCAGTGGGTAGAAGCACAGGTTTCTGGTGGTTCACTTACTTTGTCACTAGATTCAAATAGTGAAAGTTTTGGAACCCTGACACCAGGAACTCCTGTTTATGGAAGTACGACAGCAACTGTTACAACTACAAATGCTAGCGGATTTAATATTGCTGTAAATAGAGTTCTTCCTACAGCAACTCTAGATTTAAATACTAATTCTGCAATTACAATTCCTGATAAAACAGCTTGGGTCCCAGGTGGAAGCTGTGCTGTGGCAGGTAATGCGACTGCTTCAAGTACAAGCCCACAAACACTTCAGTTTAGAGTTATGAGTACTGGTACAGATTCTAGTAACTATTGTTCAGCATGGTGGGGTAGTAATGATTCAAATGCTCTATTCGCAGGTTTTCCAACTTCAGCACAACAAATAATGAATAGAACCTCGGCATCTACGCCTTCTACAGCTACAGTTATTCAATATTATTTGGATACTACCAGTTCTCAATCCTCGGGAGCTTATTCTGGAGATATTACCGTAACAGCAACAGTTAATCCTTAAGAATATTCATAAATTTAGTGCAGTTGTGGATAACTTAGGTGAGGGAAGTCTGGTATAATTATGAAAGCTAATTTTTTAGTAATTAAAAATCATGAACAAAATAAAGAACTTTATTTCTAGATCAAGCGATTTGAAACTTTTGGGAGTTTCAGCATCACTAGGTCTTCTAGTAGTTGGTTTCCTATATGCAGGACAGTTAGTGCGTGGTGATACTGTTAACCTTTCAGTTACAGTTGCTACATCTCTAACCTTCAGTACTGCTTCTAATCAGTTCCCTACCCTAACGCCAGGTTCTTACGTATTTGGTACTTCTACCTTGTATGTAACTACTAACGATTCTCTAGGATGGAACGTTACTTTGAGTAAGAATGCTCCTACAAGTACAATGACTTTGAGCACGGATGGTATCACAGCAATTCCAGATCAAGCAGAATGGATACCAGGCGCAGCTACTTCTACTACTGGTAATGCAGTTATTAGAACATCTCTTGGAAACACAGGAAACGTTCTTGCCTTCCGTGTGATGACAGCTTCTTCTTCAAATGGTGCAGCTTTCTATGCTCCAACATGGTGGGGTACTTCAGATGCAGATGGAACAGCTAAGTGGGCAGGTTTTGCTTCAAACACAGTACAGAGACTGATTGGTAATGCCGGAGCAAACTCTTACAGTGCTTCAGTTCACATAAACACAGTACAGTATTACATTAACGTACCAGCTAGTCAGCCTACAGGAACTTACACAGGTAACTTGACTTATACCGCTGTTGGTAATTAATATAGCCTCATGATTAAGAGGTTTATCCAAATATCATTGGTTCTAGCTCTAGCCTTACCAGTAATGGTTAAGGCTAGTACTGGTTTAACTATTCAGCCTGTTAAGATTTCTCACACATTAAGTAAGAATGAAGCGGCTAATGGTTCTATTTTACTGACCAATGCGAGTGACGACCAAATAAAGGTTGTCTTAAAAGTAGAAGATTTTATTCCTAATGCAGGTGGTGAAGGTGTTAAGTTCGTTTCTAGATCTCCAGGACTTACTACAGTTCGTGATTGGATTACATTAAATAACGGAGAGAGCGAAATTGTTCTAGGAAAGAACGAGAGCAGAGCTATTCCTTATAAGATAGTTACTCCAGCAGATGCAGAACCAGGAAGTCACTTCGGTGTAGCTTTCTTTGAGGCAAGTGCTATTAAAGATACTGGTGAACAGTTAAAGATTGGTACACAAGTTGGAACTCTTATTTTCGTTACTGTTCCAGGTAATTACCTACAAAAAGGAAATATATTAAGTTTTAGTGCTCCTAGTTTCGTTCAGTCATTACCAGTTCCTTTCATGATTAATTTTGAAAATACTGGTACAGTTCACTTTGAGCCAAAGGGTACTATTGTAGTTAAAAATATTTTCGGAAAAGTCGTAGCTACAGTGCCTGTTGAGGGTCAGGTAGTTCTTCCTACAGGTACAAAAGATATTCAGGCTACTTTCGATGGAGACGGTCTTTTGATGGGAAGATATACAGCTGATCTATCGATTAGAGATGGAGAAGGAAATGTCTTAACAGCTAAGTCTATAGCATTCTATGCTTTCCCAATTAAATACGCAGTTATAATTATACTAATAGTTATAGCTCTGTACTACGGTCTAAGATTCCTAAAGAGTAAGATAAATATTTCTATCTCAGTAAATAATAAGAAATAAAGAAATGAACGGCGTTCATAAGAGAATCTTTTTGATTACAGTCTCTTTGATGGCCGTTTTTTCTTTTGTTTTTATTTTGAGTCTAGTTAGGGCAAATAATGTAACACTTCAAATTACTGTTATCCCACACCCACAGTGTAATGATGGAATAGATAATGATTCCGATGGTTTTACTGATTACCCAGACGACACAGACTGTCTTAGTTATACTGATAATAATGAAGGTGTGCATCCTGTGGTAACCCCAACACCAACCTCAACTCCAAGTCATGGTGGTGGAGGCGGGGGTGGAGGATCAAATAACGCAGCAAACGAAATCATATATAGTGAGAAAATGATTTTTAAAGGTAAGGCTTATCCTGGTGCAAATGTAACCCTTCTTAAAGATGCTCAAGTTTCTGGTACTGTTTTGGCAGATAAGAATGGTAACTTTGAAATAAGAATATCTGATATTTCTAATGGAACTTATGTGTTCGGTATTTGGGCAGAAGATTCAATTGGTAATAAATCTACAGTTCATAATTTTATATTAGCTGTATTATCTAACCAGACTATGGTGGTTAGTGGAATTATATTACCAACGACTATTACTACAGATAAGGCAGAAGTTAGAAAGGGCGATGATGTTAAAATTTATGGTTTTACATATCCATCTGCTAATGTGGACGTCTATGTTCATTCCGCTCAGGAAATACAACAGACAGCTTTAGCTGATAGTGATGGATTTTGGCAGTACAATTTAAATACTACACCGCTTGATATGGAGACTCACTCAGCACGTTCTAAATCTAAGAGTGGTGCGGATACTTCTATATTCTCTGAACCTGTAACATTTATTGTTGGTGATAAAAACATCATAAGAGATAATCCTGTATTAACTAAGAAGATTAAAACAGATCTTAATGGGGATTCTAGAATAAACCTTGTAGATTATTCGATTTTGGCCTATTGGTATAAGAGAGCCGGTTTTCCTAAGGACTTGGATTTTAACTCTGACGGTAAAATAGATCTAATAGACTTTAGTATTATGGCTTATTATTGGACTGGATAATTATTTATATGAATAAAAAATCGTTTACAATATTTATATTTTCATTATTGATTATTCCATCAATATCTTTTTCTGCTACTAGATTATATTTTGAACCGCAGTCTCTATCAGCTGGAGTAGGTGGTGAGTTTAAAGTTGCGATAAATATTAATACATCTGATAGTATCAATGCTCTAAATGCCTCAATTGCTATTCCAAGTTCGTTTAAATATACCGGATATAGTGATGGTAACTCTTTATTGAATATATTTGTTGATAAACCCTCTTTCGATTCTGAAAAGCAGATTCTAAGTTTTTCCGGATTAATACCTAGAGGTTTTACTGGTTCGGGTAAGTTGCTTGTTTTAAATTTCTCTCCTAAATATTCTAGTAATAATTCTGTCTTTAAATTTGATAGAACGAATACTTATGCTTTATCTAATTCTGAAGACCCTAAAAAAGTCAGCTTAATTCTTTCTGACTTATTAATACCAGTTGATAGTAATGCTACTAATACTTTGAAGAAAATAGATGATAAAGATCTTCCGGAATATTTCGAGCCTGTAGTTAGTTTTGATTCTAAAATATTTGAAGGTCTACCTTTCGTAGTATTTAATACTGTAGATAAGAAATCTGGAATAAATCATTACGAAGTTTCTATCTCGAAGAGTAAGAGTAAATATGATTGGAAAGAAGGAGTTAGTCCTTACGTGATAAAGACAGAAGATGTGAATAAATATATAGCTGTTAAGGCTGTAGATAATGATGGAAATGAAAGAATTGTATTTGTTAACAATAATTCCACTTCTGACATATGGCATAGTAGTTATTTAATAGTTATAATATTAGTTACATTAGTATTAATAGTTCTTGCATTCTACTTCTCACGTAAAAAGAGAAAATAATGTTTAAAATCAAAACCACAGTTCTTTGTTTCGTCTTCATAATTTTCCTTTTTCCTCTTACCTCAAAAGCGGCTACTCTTTCCGCTGAATCAACTATTACATCTGTTAATGTAGGAGAAAACGTTACTGTAAATATTTTTGTGGAAAGTTCTGATCAGGCCATTAATGCAGCTTCAGGTGTTTTAGTTTTTCCTAAAGATTTGCTTCAGGTGGTATCAGTATCTAAGACTGGATCAGTATTTGGAATGTGGGTAAGTGAACCATCATATTCTAATGAAGCAGGATCTGTTAATTTTGAAGGTATAATTTTGAATCCCGGATTTAAGGGTTCCAGCGGTAAAATAATGTCTGTTATTTTCCAAGCAAAGAAAGCTGGTAATATAACATTTAATCTAACTTCTGGTCAGGTACTCGCTAATAATGGTCAGGGTACGAATGTTTTTAGAAGTTTCTCATATGTTCCTTTCAGTGTAGGAAATTATCCAAACACTACTCCTTTTGAAAATGATGTTGTTACTAAGATTGCCGGTTTGCCAGATAGTCCACAGATAAATTCTTCAACACACGATTCAAGTACTGCATGGTATAAGTCTAAGAATGTAAGAATGTATTGGAATGTTCCAAGCGGTATCTCTAAAGTAAGAATGCAGTATGATAATAAGTCTAACTCTACTCCTACAGTAGCCTATGAGCCTAATGTTTCAGAAAAGATATTTGATGTTAATCAGGATGGAACTTATTACTTCCATTTACAGTATATGAATAGTAAGGGCTGGGGTCCTGTAAGTCACTATAAGTTTAATATTGATTCTGTTAGTCCAGAGGAATTTACTATAGCAGTATTAGAAGGAGATAAGACTGATAATCCTCAGCCAGTGCTCGCATTTAATACTAAAGATTTAACTTCAGGAATAGATAGATATGAAGCAAGTATTAATTCTGGAGATTATTTCAATTTAGCTCAATATAAAGTAGAAGACGGTAAATATAGATTACCAGTTCAGTCTCCTGGAGATAAGAAGATTTTGATTAGAGCAGTTGATAAGGCTGGAAACGATAGAATAGAATCTATAACAATAAACGTATTACCATTAGATAAGCCAATAATTGAAAAGTATTCTGATGAAGTCACAATAGAGGAGCCAATTAAGATTTATGGTAAATCATATCCTAATGGTTCAGTAATAGCTTATATTTCAGAAAAGAATACAGGTAATTTTGAGGAACGTGTAAAAGTAGATTCTTCAGGAAATTATACATTTTCATTGATTAATCATCCTGTTGCTGGAGTATATTCTATAAAGCTAAAGAATGTTGATTCTAGAGGTGCAGAAAGTGAGTATACAGATCCTATTAACGTAGAAGTTAAAGAATCAGATTTCATTAAGTTTAGTTCTAAGTTTATAAATTACACATCAGGAATACTATTAATAGTGGTAGTGCTAGGATTTATAATCTACCTAGTTATACATCTATATCACAAGGTTAATAGATTCAGAATACATGTGAAGAAGGGTATTAAAAAGTCAGAAGATTCTGTTACAAAATCACTCAAGGTAATTAAGAAAGATATAGAATCATGTTTAGAATTACTGAACGACACTAAAGATCTACGCGAATTGAGTAAAGAAGAGAAAGTTTTGTTAAAGAAATTAAGTAAGAATGTGGAACAGACAGAGAAGATAATTAAAGATAATATAGAAGATATAGGTAGTTGTTCATAGAGTTTAAAAATTTATTTGCATTTGGAATATTACCCCTTTTTGGGGTAATATTCTTATATGGATTTAGAAAACAAGAAAATTAAGTTAGCCGAAATCGAAGCACAGATTTCTGATCCGAGTATTTGGGCTGATAAAGTTAGAGCGCAGGCTTTGATTAAAGAAATGAACGAATTGAAATCCGAAATAGAAGGAGGTTCTAAATACGATAAGGGAAATGCGATCGTAACTATTCTCTCTGGGGCAGGAGGTGATGATGCTGAAGATTTTACCGCGATGCTTTTCAGAATGTATTCTAAGTATGCTACTAAGAAGGGTTGGGGGGTTACTCTAATACATACTCATGATAATGATCATGGAGGTTTTAGAAATGTCTCTTTTGAAATTTCTGGAAATAATGTTTATGGAACACTTAAGAATGAATCTGGAGTACACAGATTAGTGAGAGTATCTCCATTTAATGCAAAAGGCCAAAGGCATACGTCATTCTCCCTAGTGGAAATAATACCTCGCTTCGAGAAACTAAATGAATCCGAAATTCCAATGTCAGAAATCAGAATAGAATATTCTAGATCTGGTGGTCCCGGAGGGCAGAATGTTAATAAGCGTGAGACCGCTGTTCGTGTGGTGCATATTCCTACTAATCTTTCAGCTAGTGCAGATAATGAACGTTCTCAGGCTCAGAATAAAGAACGCGCCCTTCAATCACTCGCAGGTAAAATATATAAATTCCGTGAAGAAGAAAAGAGAAAGAAAGAACTAGGTATGTCTATAAAAGGCACTGTGGAAATAGAATGGGGTAATCAGATTCGCTCTTATGTACTACACCCATATAAAATGGTTAAAGACCATAGAACTGAGGTAGAAACTTCTAGTATTGAGGATGTTTTAGAGGGTGATTTAGATATTTTTATTGAAGCCGAGAAACAGCTCGTATGATATAATTTAAGGTATGATTATTTTCAATAAGGTAACCAAGATATATAAAGACGGAATTCCAGCTTTAAGTGATATAACTATTTCAGTAGAACCTAAAGAATTCGTGTCTATTGTAGGTCATTCTGGTGCGGGTAAGAGTACTCTTTTAAAGATGCTTTTAGCAGAAGAGAATCCTACTAGCGGACATGTATTTTTTGAATCTGTTGATATACATAGAGCTAAGAAGAGACATGTTAATAAATTAAGAAGACGTATTGGCGCTGTCTTTCAGGATTTTAAATTAATTCCTACTAAAAATACTTTTGAAAATATTGCTTTCGCGATGGAGGTAGCTGGAAGAAGTGATGATGAGATACATTCTGATGTTCCTAAGGTTTTAGAACTTGTAGGTCTTTCAGATAAGATTTGGAGTTTCCCCCATGAACTTTCAGGAGGAGAGAAACAGAGAGTGGCTATTGCTCGCGCTATTGTTAATCAGCCAGACTTAATTATTGCAGACGAGCCTACAGGAAATCTTGATCCTATAAATACTAAAGAAATAGTAGAAATTCTTAAAAAGATTAATGATTTAGGAACTACCGTTATTCTTACGACACATAATAAAGGGGTAGTAGATCACGTAGGAAAGAGAGTGATTACTTTAGATAAGGGTAAGGTGGTGCGCGATGATAAGAATGGTAAATATGTTCTGTAATTTGGTTTTAATTTAAATAAAAATAAAATGAGTATTTGGACAAGTTTCAAAAGAATAACTAAAGGAGGATTCGTAAGTTTCTGGAGAAATGGTTTTCTTTCTTTCGCTACTATTCTTACTATAACTATAGCGCTATCAGTAATTTCATCATTACTTCTGTTTAATATAATTGCTAATAATTATTTAACTGCTATTAAGGATAAAGTAGATATCAATGTCTATTTCACTACCACAGCTAAAGAGGATGCTATTTTAACTTTTCAGAAAACAGTAAATGCTATTCCTGAAGTTTCAAAGACAGAATATGTCTCAAAAGAGAAGGCTTTGGAAGATTTTAAAGCTAGAAATGCGGATAACTCTTCTATCCTAGCCGGACTTGATGAAGTGGGTGATAATCCTCTATCTGCTGTTTTAAATATTAAAGCTAAAAATCCTGAGCAGTATAGTAGTATTTCAAAATTCTTAGAAAGTAAGGCAGGTCTCGCTGACGATGGTGGAACTATAATTAAGAAAATTACTTATAATGAGAATAAGACTGTTATTGATAGACTAGCAAAGATTATAAAAGTAGTAGAGCAGGTAGGTGTTGGTCTTTCTATTATTCTAGCCCTTACTGTTATCTTGGTTACTCTTAATACTATGCGTCTCGTAATTTATTCTGCTAAGGATGAGATTTCTGTAATGAAACTAGTGGGTGCATCTAATATGCATGTTAGAGGTCCATTCGTCGTAGCGGGAATCTTTAGTGGTGCCATATCCGCGATTTTAACCACGGCGATTATGTATCCGGCGACTTATTATTTCGGTAAAGTTCTCAGAGTCTTATCTCCTGATTTTTCTCTAAATGCTTATTACTTAGCGCATGTCGGCGAAATATTCATAGTTGTTCTAGTTATTGGTTCTGTACTTGGTGCTATATCAAGTTACATCTCAGTTAGAAGATATTTGAATGTTTAGTTTGTAGGTCTCGAAAATTCAGTAAAATATTTGAATAAAAAATCTCCGCCTTTAAAAATTTTAGCGGAGATTTTTTATTAACAAATACTTGTGGATAACTGTATTTACTTTTAATTTTATAGGAGTAATATTTTAAATGTCTCATGAAGTAGGGGATAATAAACTCGAAAGAGATGCTCGCTTGCGAGCGCTGCACATTGGTAAACATCAACGAAACGACTCACCTCTCTCCTTATGGAGTTAGGCGCGTCACAAACGCAAAGGCCCGAAATGAAACATATTCGTGATCCTGCTCAGTGTTTTTAAGCGCCGCCGCTTTTGATCCGCTTGTTTAGTTTACAAGGCCCGGCAACACTTCGTGTTGCCGGGCCAAACTATTTTTACCTATTTAATTACCCATTCTTTTTTATAAAAAAGTGTTGTCTAAAATTTTTGTGTATTGCACTTAGAATTTCTAGAAGTAAAATATATTAATGAAGAAGAAATCACATAAATATATTTTCGTAATCGGTGGGGTGATGTCTGGAGTCGGTAAAGGAATTGCTGTCTCATCCATCGGAACACTACTCGAATCAAAAGGCTTTAAAGTTAATCTTCTAAAAGTAGATCCATATCTTAACGTCGACGCAGGTACTATGAACCCCACTGAACACGGTGAGGTTTTTGTTTTAAATTCTGGACTCGAGACAGATCAGGATATGGGTAATTATGAGAGATTCCTTAATCATGATCTTACGGGTGATGACTACATGACTTCTGGAATGGTGTATCAACACGTGATTGCAAATGAGAGAGCTTTAAAATACGGAGGTAAATGTGTGGAAGCTATTCCTAATATTAGAGATGAAATCATAAGACGTTTCGAACATGCGGCTAAATTAAATTCTTCAGATATTTCAGTTATTGAGGTGGGTGGTACTGTAGGTGATTATCAGAACATTATGTTCATCGAGGCTGCGCGTGTCATGAAAATCCGCAGACCAGATGATGTATGTTTCGTAATGGTTAGCTATATGCCGGTTCCAGGAAAGATTGGTGAGATGAAATCTAAACCTACCCAGAATGCTATCAGACAGCTTAACTCTTACGGAGTAAATACAGATATTATTATTGCGAGAAGTGAGGGTGGGGTAGATAAGAAGAGAAAAGAAAAGATCGCTATTTCTTGTGGTCTTCCTGTCGAGAATGTTATTTCTGCTCCTGACGTAGATAGCGTATTTGATGTACCAGTTAACTTTGATAAAGATAAGCTTGGAGATATCTTAATGAAGACTTTAAAGATTAGAAAGAAGGCGGATTCTCCAGGATTGGGTAAGTGGAAAGCTTTCATTCAATCAACTAAAAATACCCAAGGTGAGCTTAATATCGCAATAGTAGGAAAATACTTTAATACCGGTGATTTCGTGCTTACAGACGCATATTTGTCTGTTCTAGAGGCTGTTAAATACTCTGCGTATAAGCTAGGTAAGAAGGCTGTTATTCATACTGTAAATTCACGTGATTTTGAGATAGAAAAGCCTGACTATAAAGCACTTAATAAATTCGATGGAATCATAGTTCCTGGAGGTTTCGGAGAGTCTGGAATCGAAGGAAAGTTGAACGTTATCAGATATGTTCGTGAAAATAAGATTCCTTATTTCGGTCTTTGTTACGGAATGCAGTTAATGACTATTGAGTATGCTAGAAATGTTCTAGGTTTAGCTGATGCTACTACTGCAGAAATAAATCCTAAATCAAAAAATAAGATTATAGATATAATGCCAGACCAGAAGAAAAAGCTTGAAGAGGGAAATTACGGTGGAAGCATGAGACTTGGTCAGTATGAAGCTATTTTAAAGAAGGGAACTATAGCTAGAGAAGCATATGGAAAGGAAAGCATTCTAGAGAGACATAGACATAGATATGAAGTAAATCCAGAATATGTATCTGCTTTAGAACAGGCTGGTTTAGTGTTTTCAGGTATTTCTCCAGATCATAGACTTTGTGAAATAGCCGAGCTTCCTAGAGAGAAACATCCGTTTTTTGTTGGTACACAGTTTCATCCAGAATTTTTAGCTAGACCACTTTCGCCACATCCTTTATTTACTGAATTTTTAAAATCAGCAATTAGTAAAAATAAATAAAATATATGGAACCTAAAAAAAGATCATTTATACATTCACCTATAATAGCGGGAGATTTTTATGAAAGATTTTTCACCTTTATTACTATAGCTTTGCTACCTCTTGGAATAGCTTATGTTTTAGATATTTTTGTTAATTTTACTGGATCTAGAACATTTTTTGAAGGTATAGATTTTGCTTCTATATTAGGTTTATTAATTATTTCAGCGATATTAAATATCTGGATTTACAATGAAAACATAACCGCTCTGAAGTATTCTTTTATAGCAGGTCTAATAACAGCTATTTTATTTATCGTTTACGTTACCACCTCAGGACCTGTTGAATCACCTGTATTTCTAGCTATATTTCTTTTCCCATTTTATCTAATACCTATAATAATTTTTGGTTTATTGACTAGATTTCTAATGAGTATGGGTAAGGTGTTAGGATTGATATTTTCTTGTGTCATTTTATCTTTGATACTTGTTTTCTTTTCCTCTTTTCCTTATTAGTTTATATTTCTTTATTAAAACTTTATCTTTATTTTGCTTTAATTAGCGAATGTTGAAAGATTACTCTGAATGGTTTAAATTAAAGCCCAAAATAAATACTAAAAAACAAGATAGGGATCTTTATTTTAAAGAGGGTCAGATATGGTGGTGTTCTCTCGGGTTTAATATTGATATTGAAATAGATGGTAAAAATGAGATGTTTACACGTCCCGTTTTGATATTAAAGATATTTAGCAGAAGACATGTTTGGGTGGTGCCCATAACATCAAAAGGTGGTTTTGATAAATATTATTTTCGTATAGATTTATTTGGGACAGAATCATTTTTAGTATTGTCACAGTTAAGAACAATAAGTTCTTTAAGGTTGCTGAGAAAATTTTCATATCTACCTGAAGACCAATATTTAAAAGCTATAGATAGTATTAAGAAATTATTTTAGCTATAAATCAAAACACCGAGTAAGTACTCGGTGTTTTGATTTAATCGCCAGAATAAGTAATTTCTGGCATTTACGAAACCCAGTTACTTTTCTGGGAATCTCGGATCCTTTCGGAGTTAATGTGGTTATTGTAGCAAATTTTTTATTCTTTTCAACTCTTGTTATGTTTCTCTCAATGACCGCAATGCTCTCGTTGGGGTATGGTGATCATTAGTTCCAACTAGGTTTTAGACGATAAATTTAGTATGATTACAGTAATTAAGTTAATTAAATAAAATGTCAGAAAATATAAATCAAATACAGGTTTCTAAATGGTTCCCAGCTAGGGAAATTATAAAAAGATCATGGTCTTTTTATAAAACAAATTTTAAGAAGTTGTGGCCACTATTCGTTCTTGGTTCACTTTCTTTCAACTTTACATCTGGAGGTGATAGTAAATCTACTATAAAAGATTCAGTTCCAATTGAATATCTAAATTCTTACGTTGTAGTTTCTATTGTTATTCTCGCAGTTTTAATTTCTATATTCCTTGTTCTATCTAAGATTGCTCTATTTAAAGCATTAGCTGATTTTGATAAGAATCAGTTCGTAGGAATAAAAGATTCATATTTAAAGAGTAAGAAATTATTCTGGGGATATATTCTAATAACAATAATCGTAGCTCTGTCATGTGCAGGTGGATATTTACTACTTATTATTCCTGGAATAATAGTTCAGATATATTTATCTTTCACCATGTTCGAATACATAGCTGCTGATAAGAAAAGTTTTTCTGCTGCTACTAGCTCATGGTCAATGGTTAAGGGAAGATGGCTTAAAGTATTTGCAGGTTCTCTTTCTCTTGCTGTTTATATGATAATTATTATTATCGCAATCGCACTAGCGTCTGTAATAGCTTCAGCATTGATTGGATATATTGTGTCTTTGATATTTAAGGTGGCAATGTTTAATGCTTTGGTGTTTACATGGTTCGCTATTATGGGTTTGGTTTTTGTTTTTGCAATACTACCATTATTCAATATCGTATTTTTTGAATTTTATAAGGAAGTTAAGAAAGAACCACTATTTGGTGATGCTGGTCCAGAGGTAGAGAAGAATAGAAAAAATAGATTAATGACTCTAATGGTTCTAGGTGTAATAGCTATCGTAGCAATAATCTTTTTCGCTTTCTTCCTAGATGGAAAAGTTAAGGAATCAGAACAGAAGGCTAAAATCGCACATGATAAGGCTATAATCGCGAGTTTAAAAGTAAAAGATATTTTACTTGAAGATGAAGGAAAACTTATAGAAAAAGGAGATGTAAAAACATATAAGTCATCTGTAGGTAAGTATTCTGTAGAGCTTCCTAAAAATTGGTTAGTGGATGAAAGTGTCTCAAGTACTACTCTGGGTATAGACCATTTAGCCGGTTTTGTATCAATTGATAATAACGATACAGTTAATTCTGTAATACGTATTGAATCAAGAGTTAATTCAGATGTAAAAAAAGATACTAAAGATGAAGAAATTTTGGGTTATTCTTTTGATAGTTTGAAGGAATATTATACAAGTGGATATAAGTCAGATTCTGAGATTGCAAAGATGGATTTATTAAAGTTTGAGAAATCAACTTTGAACGGTGTTCCAGTCATTGAGTCTATTATTTCTGAGACAGACAGATCATATTCTCAGAGTACTAGAAGAATAGTTAGTACTGATTTTAAAACTTATTTAATTATTGCAGTTAAGAATGGTGTGTTCTATAGCATAACTTATTCTCCTAATGAGATTAAGAATTATGATAAGTATTATTCTGAAGCGAGAAAAGTTATTGAATCTATAAAATTTAATTAGAGTTTAGTGGTGGGGAATATGAAAAGGCCGCGGGAACTTCGTTCCCGCGGCCTT
Source organism: uncultured Candidatus Saccharibacteria bacterium (assembly GCA_964450345.1). Taxonomy (GTDB): domain Bacteria; phylum Patescibacteriota; class Minisyncoccia; order Phycocordibacterales; family PALSA-1337; genus JAPLZH01. Next base: position 23,686 of record CAYVEL010000006.1, read on the forward strand.
GTGCTTCAACATAAAATTAGCCACCCTTTGCCTTACCACCAGAGTCCTTGCCGAGAAAAACCTTCAGAATCCAATCGGCGTTGGAGTGATGTTTCAGAAGAGCAACAGAAATCGTGCGAATCATATGGTCTATGACACACTCGTTCATTTGTCTCCTTTGCGGGTCCAATTCTTTCTTGTTTAACTTCCGCCACTCGTATAGGGTAACCAAGTAGCATATTAAGCGCTTGCGAGTGACGTGGTATTTACCAGTCTTTTTATCCTTCAGATCCCGCAAACTATTCTGCAGACTTCTTAGTAGAAAGTTATTTCCGTTATTGACTACTACGAACTCAACGTATTTATTGAACATGAAGATAGACTTTGTAGAGTAGTTATTCTCGTCCAAGTCATTCGGAGTAAGTAGTATGTGTGAGATAGCTAAAAACTCTTCGAACACATCCGCTAGAAAGCGCTCTACATCCTCCGCCGGCAGATCAGCTTCTGAGATACCTGCGATCAATTTTACTAAAACCGCCTCGTATTCATAGAGCTTTTTAAGTAGTAGAGGATTAATATCTGTTAAATCCAGTTCACTTTCAGACTCGAGCATCCATATTACTGGCCACAGTGTTTCGAAAACTTGGCGAGCCATGCTGACTTTTCCTTCTCGACAGCTTTTTTGAATCATAAAGTTTGCTGAATCGAGATACGTAGATACTGGACCAAGTGTCACAGCACCAAGCACAAGAGGGTTTGACTGAATCAGTGTGACTAACTTATATGATGGAATCCGGCAACCAGCTTTAATATATGTGGGCATCTTAACTTTCTAGGCCGTAGCCTTGGGTCACTCTTCTCGTAAGAAAAGCGCCTATTTGCCGTGCGTACACGGTAATAAGCTTTGTTATTTATGTTTTTGGTAAAGAGCACGACACTCGTCGTACCAGAAAACACATTACGTTCTTTTCATTAACCTGTCAAATTGGGTTTTTCTTTTACGAAGTATTTCCAATATAATTTTTATGCCACTTGAGTTTTTCCCTAAAATGTCGTATTTTATAGTGACAAATTTAATACATTGCGGGATCGTCTAATGGTAGGACATGTGCCTCTGGAGCATAGAATCTTGGTTCGAGTCCAAGTCCCGCAGCCAAATTTTAAGCGTAAAATTTGCGTCGAAAATAGCAATTTTCGACGACAGGTTTACAAAATAAGAAAAAGCCACCGTCAGGTGGTTTTTTCTTTTGTCCGCGGTACAATTGGGACGAGAAAGCCGGACTGAAGTCTCGTTGTGAGTGAAACGAACAAGAGACGAAGGAGACGGGGTCGCAGGGATTTTTGCAGAGCAAAAATAACCTGTGACCGAGTCCAAGTCCCGCAGCCAACTTGAGCTAGCACGAGTCGCGTAGTATAGCTATTAAAAATAAACTGAGTGCGATATAATACTAATATGAAATGGAAAATATATTTGTGGGTATATACCATAATGACAGCTATAGGGATAATAGCTTTAATTCCTGCATTGTCATCTCTAAATTTTGCAAGTTACGAAGGGTTGATTGAAGGAATTGTGCTCACAATCGCAACTTACTCCTATGTTTATAATAAGAAAATCTTTCCTACAATTGCGTGGAAGTGTATATTCGTATATCTGTTGATCCTATGGGCTCTTCAAATACTAGTCAAGATAGTTCCAATTGATTTTCTAAGCTTTATTGAGACAAATATCTATAATGGGCTAGGACCAATCATCTTCTCTATTGTTTTAAGTATTCCTGCAATAATTGCGATGTATCGGCTGGGAAAGAGAACATAAATAAATTATCTCAAGGATCAATTAGTTAGTTATTTTTTCAGTAGGAACACTTGTGCTTGTTGGCGGAGTATTTGCGCTTGTTTTAGGTGGGGATAAAGTGGCTCCGATTGTTGCGGTGGTCGCGACAACCATAATGGTTCTGGTTTTCCGTAAGCACTTTAAGAAAGTAATGAAAAAGTAGCCTGCTCAAGTCGCGTCGAAGACCTCAAGAAAATTATGCTAGTAAGTTCATAAATGAGCATAAGCCAGAGATAAAGAAAATTCTATCCAAGAACGAAGACTGGTTCATGTCTATTCCATCAATTTCTGAAAATAAAAACTACATATACACCGAGAGCGAAAAGATTAAAGATTTACTTAAGAAAATTATCACTGTAAATTTCGCAGGTGGTGTCGGAGTTACTGATAAACTATGGTTAAGGAAGGAGATTAGGAAGAAGTTGCTGGAAATGTAGAAATGTTTAGAATTTAAATAACATGTCTAAATATACACCCGTAAAACAAGCCCTAATACTTTCCGGAGGTCGTGGTACTAGAATGTCTAAAGAATTTAATCCTGATTCTTGTAAGAGTCTGATTAAATATAATGGGAAAGAGATGATTAGTTATCTAGTAGATTCTTTAATTGAGGGCGGTATTACAGATTTTGTATTTGCAACGAATAATCACTCTGATTTAGCAGTTAAAGAGATTATTACAGAAAAAGGAATTAAAAATTTTACTGTTGTAGTATCTGATGGTAAATACAGAGGTGTACCTTATGAAATCAGAGACTATCTCGAGGATAGGTTTTTAATGGTTTGTGGTCATCATCCAGTAAGTTCAGAGCATGTTCGTAAAATGATAGTTTCTTCTAAGGAACATGAAAATGTTATGAGTGTGTATGACAATAGTATCTACACGATGGATAAGGATAAGAGAATAATAAAAGATGGAGAAGGATTAAGATTTATTGATTTAAAATTAGAGAAAATAGGAGAGAACCATCTATACGTAAGAAATCCATATATTTTAAATAAAAAAATAATTGAGTCTGTTCATAATGATAATTACACACAGACTTTTAGTTATTATATTTTTAAGAATAGTTTACTGGGTGAAAAAATTGGTTTAGTTGAAGCTGATATGCCACCAGAGTTTGATTATGATAGCGAATTCATTAGAACCGTAAAATATTTGGGTTAGTAAATAAAATATTAAAAAATTATTTTTCAGCTTGCTATTTATGTCAAAAATATGTATTTTGTAATCTGAAAGGAAGCAGATTGACATATGAAAAAACCAATGACATACGCTGGTTCCGGTGTTAATTATAGCGATATTGATCCTGCAAAGGTGTTCGCTCAACAATTTGCACCAGGAACTATACTCGGTCCGGAAAAGTTTGGTGTTAAACCATTCGAGCAGTTCAGAGGTGAAAGTGCATACGTTCTACGTTTGCCTGACGGCTCTTTTATTGCACACGTCGAAGAAGGTCTTGGCACAAAAGTGTGCATGGCTGATTTGTTGTATTCTGAAACAGAAGATCCTATTGGATACGAGGCTGTCGGTCAGGATACTGTGGCTATGATTGTTAATGACATGATTACGCTCGGTATTCCGCCCGTATCTCTTCAAATGCATTTGGCGGTTGGGTCTGGCGCTTGGCTTAAGGATAAGGTTCGCGTAGAGTCCTTATTCAAAGGCTGGTTTAATGGAGCGATCGAATCTGGTGCTGCGTGGACTGGTGGTGAGACTCCTGTTTTGAAGGATATTATTAATCCAGATACGGCTGTTATTGCTGGATCAGCGGTGGGGTATTTACCAAGACCGCATTCTCCAATCAAGGAAAAAATTAAAGCCGGTGACGCGATTATTGTATTACAATCATCCGGGGTGCATGCTAATGGAATTACGTTAATCCGCCAGATTGCAGAAAAACAATCAGACGGTGGCGTGGAGCTGTGTCGCAAGTCACTTATTCCTACACGCGTTTATGTGAAGGCTGTGAATGCACTACACACGGCTGGAATCATTCCTCACTACGCTATTCATATTACTGGCCACGGCTGGCGGAAGATTATGCGTGCTCGTCAACCATTTGTTTATGTTATCGATAGCACACCTTGGCCCATACCTGAAATTTTCACCATGGTTCAGGAGTTGGGCAATGTTGATGACAAGGAGATGTGGGGCAACTATAATATGGGCGCCGGTTTTGCACTCATTGTTGATCGTAAGGATGTTGATCACACACTGAAAGTCTGTTGTCAGGCTGGTTACGTTACTTACATGGTCGGCCATGTCGAAGATGGTGAAAAACAGGTGATCATCAAACCACAGAACCTTAGGTTTGAAGATGAATCCATGAAGCTTCGTGGATAATCTAAGTTCTTAAGCCGCATTCCTGCATAGCAGGAATGCGGCTTTTATTTGTGATAATATATAAAAATGGCAATAATAACCGAAACGAGTAATTTCATAGTCGAATCGCATGAACAACCATTCATTCCTAGAACTGATGGTGGTCATATTCGAATTAGGATTAAAGATAAGAGTATTTCTGATAGGACGAAGCTCGATCCGAAAACTGCTATAGAATTAATGAGACTAACTATGATAGTTGGTGAAGCTTTTGAAATTGCCATGAATAATAGAGGAATTCCGGTTTTAAAAATAAATTATCAAGACATGGGTAATTGGGCATTTAAGACAGGCGATAAACCATTTCTACATGTTCACGTTTTCGGTAGAGCTACCAATGCAGTTAAACAGATTTGGCCAGAAAGTGTATATCTACCAGACAGAAAGACTGGTTTTTATGATGGATTCGAACCTTTGAATGCTGAAGATATTATTGAAATTCAAAAACAAATTAAGATCGTGGAGTCGCAGGAAAAGTACGAATTATCTAAGTGGGGGATTAATTAAAAAATATGAAATTCTTTTGTTTAAATTTATGGGGTGGAAGAATGGGAGACGATCTTTTTAGTTATCTTAAGGAAAATTTAAACAGCGCAGATGTATTCTTATTTCAAGAAGTTTTTAAGGGTGGCAATTCAAAACAGCAGGGTAATTTAACTAATATACAAAATCCTGATCCTAGTCTTTTCGAACATTTAACTGAGTTGTTTACTGGATATAATGGTTTGTTTTGTCCCGTTTTTGAAGAAGCTTATGGTATAGCGATGTTCATTAAGAAGGATATTAAGATTATTAAAAATGGTGAAGTGATCCTGTTCGATAATCCAGATTTTCCAAATAATGAAGATGAAGATATTGATCACACTAGAAAGATGCAGTGGGTAGAAATAGAGAAGGATGGCAATAAATTACTAGTAATGAATGTTCATGGTACCTGGTCTACCGCAGGTAAAAGCGATTCTCCAGAGAGATTAGTTCAGTCAGAGAGAATCATTTCTTTTATGGATAAGTCTAATCTTCCTAAGGTTTTAATGGGTGATTTTAATCTAAGACCAGATACTAAGAGTGTGTCTATGCTTGAAGATAAACTTAATAATTTGATTAAGTCTAATAATATTGAGACCACCAGAACTTCTCTTTATACTAAGACAGAAAAATTTGCAGATTATACTTTTATCGGTGATGATTTGAAAGTTAAAAACTTTGAAGTTTTAATGCATAAAGCTTCGGATCATGCGGCGATGGTTTTGGATTTAGATTTTTAATGTTATGAAGAAATTTATAAGACAAGGAATAGTTATTATTAAAACAGCCTGGGTAAGGAATCTTAATTATCGTTTCACTGCTATTATGTATCGTGCTGGTGAGATTGCGGAATTACTTGTATTGATTCTGATGTGGACTGCTATATATGAGAATGGAGAAGGATTAATAAAAGGTTTTTCACTGAGCGAGATGATAACGTATGTGCTTATTGGTAATATATTTTCAGTAGCTGTAAGGAATTTTTTACCAAGTTATATATCTAGAGATATTAATGAAGGCAAACTTTCTATGTTTTTAGTTAAGCCTATATCTTATATTAAGTTCATATTTTTTAATGAGCTTGGTAGGGCTGCTTTTAATACTATCACTGCAGTAAGTCTTCAATTTATTTTAGTTTTATTTTTTATTGATAAATTTAAATTAAATACAGATCCAGCTTATATATTGTTAATTATATTAATGTTGATTCTAGCTTTTGCTATTGAATGGTTAATAGGTTTTTTAATTGGAATAATTGCTTTTTGGACAGATGAAGTAGACGGAGCCCAATCAACGATTGATCGTGTAAAAAGATTTTTTGCTGGTGGATATTTCCCCCTAAGTCTTTTACCTACAAGTCTTGCAACCTTAAGTACGTATCTTCCGTTTGCTTACTCTTTTTATTTTCCAGCACAGCTTTATCTTAAAAAAATAGATTTGCATGCAGGATTAATTGGTGTGGGTGTTCAGGTCGCATGGATAATTATTTTATCTGGAATTTTATATGTAACTTGGAAGAAAGGGTTAAAGAGATATGAAGCTAGCGGGTCATAAAAAATGATTATTATACAAGTAAAAAATTTAGTTAAAAAATATGAATTCTACCGTAAGCAAGTAGGGTTACTGGGTACAATAAAATCTTTTTTCTATCGTAGAAATATGTATAAGGACGCGGTAAATGATATTTCTTTTGATATTGAAGAAGGTGAGATTGTTGGTTTTCTCGGTCCGAATGGCGCAGGAAAAACTACAACCTTAAAAATGTTATCTGGTATTTTGTATCCAACTTCTGGATATATGAATGTGCTCGGTTTTAATCCAATAAAAAGACAAAAAGAATTTAAGAAGAATTTCGGTATAGTCATGGGGCAGAAAGATCAATTAGTAAAACTTCTTACTCCGATGGATAATTTTCTCTTATTTAAAGAATTTTATAATGTTTCGGATGGGGATTTTAAAATGATTTTTGAGGAACTTACAGAGCTGTTGGATATAAAAGATTCTTTAGATATACAGGTTAAAAAACTGTCTTTGGGACAGAGGATGAAATGTGAACTGGTAGCAGCGCTTTTACATAATCCCAAAATACTTTTCTTAGATGAACCGACTATAGGGCTTGATGTCGTGGCGCAGAAAAATATCAGAGATTTTATTAAGAAATATAATAAGACAAAGAAAACTACAATTCTACTTACATCGCATTATATGGATGATATTAAGGAGTTGTGTGAAAGGGTGATTATTATAAATTTTGGAAAGATTATTTATGATGGTAAATTGTCCAAGCTTATTTCAACATATGCTACTGATAAGATAATAAGAATTACTACGACAGAACCGATTACCAAAGAAGTTCTAGAACAGTTTGGTGTAGTAGAAGATTTTCAAGATATTAGGGCTTCTATAAGAGTTCCTAGAGATAATGTTAAATCTATTGCTGCAAAAATAATCTCATCTAATTTACCAGTTGAAGATATTTTAATAGATGAAATGCCCATAGATGAAATTATTAGAATAATCTTTCAAAGTAAAAGTGAGATAGTGGAGTAGGGTCTAATGGTTTTTAAAATAAAAAGGTAAATAAAATTGCCCCCGCCAAGCGAAGCTTGGCGGGGGCAGTGATTCTAACGAGCGTCCTTATTCAGGAAATGCGCTCCGAGGATTTCAGCAGCGGTTTTAGGGGCGATGCAACTTAATTGCTTATGCCCAACTTCCGCAGCGAAATGATCAATGAAAAGATCTGACCGTGTCCGGCCTGACAAAACTCCAGTTTCGGAGAGCTCCATCAAGACCTCGATGATTGTTTGTCCCGGATACATTTTCCAATCCACAACAGACAACCATTGTGAAATATCCGAGATCGGCGCGCCTTTGGCCGCATCGTTGAATAGGATGTAGTTCTTCAGCGTCGCAGTCCGACCCTTTGTGAAAAGAAGTTTTACTGCGCTCACATAGAGCTGGTAATTAAACTCAGTGAAACCGTCTTTGCATGGACGTGGTCCCACGAATTGAATTTCCTTCCATTGGAGCGCGGCAACAGCTACTGTCGTTTTTAGAGTGGATGTCAGATCAATCGGTGGGAAAATGTCGTCTCCTTTAACTTTTGCCACCAGACTTCCTTCAGGAATTTTGGATATTTCTTCCAGAAAAGCGATCACGAGATTGATTCCTTCTTGGACATAGATGATAGACATCGTAGCCAAAATGATCGCCCTGACATAGCAAGTGTCAATGTTTTGCGTTTCTTCATCATGTTTGTTTGCGAGACATGGATACGGAAGATCAAGTTCTTGAAGTAGGAAAGATATCCGGCGAATGCGTTCCTGTCCTTTTTGAACCGTCAGTATGTTGAATGCACTCCAGATTCCCATGTTTTCTGGGTCTTCACTGAGAAGGTTTCTGGCTATTTCATCTGAAATTTCTCTCAGACTTTCCGGTGATGCTATTGCTTCAGTTTTCATTTTGCTTTCTACCTCCCAAACCTCTCGGTTTGTTCACTCCTCTCGGAGTTATTGTTGATATGTTAACGTTCTGGTTCTTTTATTCTCTCGAAATGGCGAACCCTATCCTCTATAATTATACATCTTAAAACATGACATGTCAAATATAGATTAATCATTTTAATATTGAAATTTAAGCTTTATTTGACGATTCGTATTCTAATGATTATATTTTAGTCTGACATTTTGAACTTTGAACAATTTTTAAAAAATATGAGTAACAGATTTCTGGACGGTTACGGATTTTTTCTTTTATTAACTTTTATTTTTATATTAATCTGCTTTGTTCTTCTTACTTACGATTTGATTAGAAGTATTAGGCTGGTTAGAGAAAAGGCTAAGAAAACAGCAGATGGTTTAATGAAAGAAATTAATAATTCAGAGAGGCATATTTTCATTTCCTCTGGGAATGGAGAAATGATTCATTTTATTTATTTTATTTTAGGTAGAAGAACTGTTGGTCCCATGATTTTCCATTTGATTTGGGCAGAAATTAACATCAAAGTTACGTCTTTAGAGGTCTGTATATATCATCATAGTAATATTGGTAGAGATGATGATTTCTTATCTCAACTTGTAAGAGAGTTGAAGGGTAGGAGGATGAACGTTGTTGTTATCGAGACTAATAGTCAACCCGATTTAAGTCGGGTGGGTGTAGATTCTCTAAGGTTTCATGGTTGTTGATCGTAAGGACTCGGTTTAATTCCGGATCCTTTTCATTTTTGAGGAAAATTAAATGGCTGGCTTCACAAAGTGAAGCCAGCCATTGAAGTTCTGCCTAACCGCCTAACTGATCGATCGGCGATCCAGGATGATTCCAATCAAAGAACACACGTTGTTCTCGGTTTGAAACATTACCAATGATTTCGCCGATGTCTGGTCCTGGGTAAAAAGAGTGAATGATTACCAAAATTTTTCCGTCTTCGTTTTTGACTTCGTATACAACAGTCATTAAATTTGTTATCGGAGCTAGAATTCTCCGGCGGTTTATTTTAATCCGCAAACCGCTTGCTTTTTTGTTCAGGTTAAATTTTTCTAAATCTGCCGTGCCGTATTTTTTGATATTGTCTGTTCCAGACCAGCCGATTGGGAATTCGAACTCAACTTCGATGCTGTTGGATTCGTAATTTTCCCGAATAGCTTCTGGTAAATCAAGTAATAGTGATTCTAAAACAATTTGTTGCTTGAAGATTTCTTCTGGGCTTTCGAAAAGAAAGAAATTACCTGCACATGCTTTATCTTTGCCACGAAAGCAGGTCTTTTTCTTCATTAAATTTTCGGTAGCAATTCTGACTATTATGACCACAGGGCCTAAAGAGCTTTGGATTTCAAGTTTCATTTTAAACCTCCTGTCAGGCTTTCTGACTTAGGTCCGTGTCTTGGCACGGTTACCAGCTCACTTAGAATATACAGAGAGCTTTAGTATCTTGTCATATTTTTGGTGATAGGTAAAGAATTTGACTCTTTTTAATATCTAGTGCATCTTATATAGCGGGTTAGGTTCATTAGTTATTTTTTTGACGCAATAAGTTTTGCGTAAAAGATTAACGCCTAAGTGGTAAACAAAAACAAAAAGTTAGTTAGTTCGTTCTGTTATGAAAAAGATAATTGTAGCGTTGGTGTCATTGTTAATATTGGCCGTGTCTGTCTCAACGAAAGCACAGCAGATTCCAGGAGAGAGTTTTTCCGCGGTTCCGTCTGGTCCGCCGGACACTACCGAGATTCAAAACATTAAAGTGGAGTGGCCGGCGAGTTCTGCGGTTTTGACTATTAATTACTCAGCTTCCGGCACGAAGGAAATGAAAGATATGGTTTATCAAGTCGGTGGGGAAACCTATTCGTGCTTTAATCCATCAGCGATCACTGGAACAAATACATACGTTCCTGTGGCTAATGCTAAGTCAATCACTAATTTGAGCGCCTGGGTGTCTTTTGCAAAAGACATTCGGGAGCGCTTCGTTAGAATTTCACCGGCGGTTTATGTTGAAACGAAATCATTTAAGTTTCTTGGAGAGTCTATCGTCTTGGGGCAGAGTGGTGTAAGTTCGACTAACTACTCCAAGGTTTTTGTTCTCGAAAGCGGTAAACATCTGCTGACTTTTGATAGTTGTTCGTGGGTTGGAAATTCTCTCGTAAGAGAAAATGCAGTTAATCGTTTGATTAAAGGAATTAGGGGGAGTGAGAAATTCATCGGTTTTACTTCCGATTTGAAATATTTTTTCTCAGCCTCTAAACAATCAGACGGAAATTTCTTCATTGACCCGGATGCGGCTAAGGCGATTTATCAGGAAAAGAAATGACGATACCGGTGGGGGTGTAGTTTTGTGTTTTTTAAGCCGTCTCGCAAGAGACGGCTTTTTATTGACATATGTCTGTTTATTACGTAGTCTAATTTTAGTTAAGTTATCGGCCGGGTCTGTCTCTAAGGTAAATAATCTTTCATACTGAGTGGTGTGGAGGATTTTAAAAAAGAAACCAAACAAAATCACTTTAAACGGTGGTTGGCACATACTTGTGCTCTTTGTAAAACCAGAAATACAGTTATGAAAAAAGTTCAAAAATCGACTACAGTTAATTGGGCTAGCGCAGAAGTGTCTGGTATTTTCAGACAGCTCTCGGGGAATTCTTTTATTCTCCCTGAGGGTTTGTTGACGGATATTCTTCCTCAAATACCGGCGATCTTCGAAGAGTTTGGTCGTCAGCCTTTTCACATCTATCACGAGAACGCTATCCGCCAACAGGTGTGGCGGTTGAAAAAGGCTTTCAGTGATAACGGGATTAATTTCCGCGAGTATTTTGCTGTTAAGGCTTTACCGCGGAATCGGATTCTGAGTATTTTGCATAGTGAGGGTTGTGGGTTTGATTGTAGTTCTATTACTGAACTGCGTCGCGCTCGCACTGTCGGTGCTACTCCTGATCATATTATGTTTACCTCGAACTGCACCCAGCGGGCGGAGTTCGATGAGGCATTTGCTCATGGTGGCTGTATTGTGAATATTGATGATGAAATTTTCCTTGATAAATTACCGAAACCCTTTCCGGAACTTTTTTGTTGCCGGTTAAATCCCGGCAATACGAAAACCGGCGATGAAGTGAATTCGATTATCGGGGACCCATTGGACGCGAAGTTCGGTATTCCGATTGAGAAAATCGTGAGTGTTTATCGGAAGGCGCAGAAGCTCGCCAAAAAGTCTGGTGTGAAGAATCCACGTTACGGGCTACACACCATGATCTGCTCCGGCGATTTGAACTACAAACACATGGTTAACACCTGGAAGCTTTGTCTCAGTGTTGCGAAGCTTCTTTACCAGAAGCTTGGTATTCGTCTCGAATTTATTAACCTCGGTGGAGGGGTTGGTATTGTTTACCGACCACATGAAACCGAGTTTGATATTGAAGCTTTTGCACGTGAAGGTGCTGAGCTGCATCATAAATTCGCTGAGGAGTGTTATTCCATTCCGATGGTTTATATGGAGTGTGGCCGTTTCATTACGGGTCCCTGCGGTGTTTATGTAAACCAGGTCGCTAATGTTTACAAAAAATACAAGAAGTTTGTCGGGGTTCAGTCAGCAATGCCTGGACTTCCTCGGCCAGGGATTTATTACGGGAAAGCTTATCACCATCCGCTGATTTTAAGGCCGGATGGGACGCCTGCTAGTGGACGTCGGGAGGTCGTTACTATTTGTGGGTCAAACTGCGAAGGTAATGATGTCTTGGCGATTAATGTTAACCTTCCGAAGGTTCGTGAAGGCGACTTTGCAGTCATGTGTTCTAGTGGTGCTCATTGCATCGGTATGACTGCGAATTATAATGAGCGCACTCGTCCTCAGGAACTTCTTTTTAACAATCGCGAACAAGTCCAACGTATTTGTCGGGCAGAGGTGCCTGAAGATCTTTGGGCGAGAGAGATGGAAGATCAACTGTGATTATTGGTAAGGCAAGGCCAGCGACATTCAGAATGTCGCTGGCCTTTTTATTTCAATAATTTAATAAAAAATTTCACACTAAAATATATTTATTGACAATACCTAGTATTTTTCATAAGGTAGTGACAGGTGTGAATTAGGACTTGGGTTATCCTTCTTCATTTAGTTAATTGAACCCTAAACTAGAACATTGAGTATTGAAACTCAAACTGCAGAATCAAACAGTATGAATGCGAATAATACATTACCTTCATGGCTTAAGCCTGGAGGCGCCAACGTGTTTCAAGAAGTTAAGAAAATGCGTGTGGTGGCAGAAGGACTCGGTCTCGGATTGATTAATCTCGGTGTGGGACAACCTCAGGGTGTTCCACTCTTGATCGCCCGTGAAGAGGCTGCGAGGGTTATTATGAGTGATAAACAGGTGATCCATGAGTATCAAGATAACACGACTCCTGGTTTTCCTGATTTTGCTCAGCGATTCGTTCAGGCTCATTGCACTAGCGATCTTGCAAATTCTGTTTTCAACGGTCGAATTGGTTTCGGTGCTATCCCAGGTATCAAGCCGATTTTGATTAATGTTATTTTAGCCTGCGGTCCTTCAAGTAAGAAGCCTCTTAATGTGGTTACGGCTACGAATCCTGGATATCCAACTCCGGCTACGGTATGTGGATATCTTGAATCAAGTGTGATTAATCATCAGCCGGAATTGTCACCGAAGAATGATTTTCGTTTTACTATTGATCAACTCGAGGGTCTTCCGGCCGGCAGTTTGATCATGGTGAATTATCCGCATAATCCGACTGGTCAAATCATGACGCGTGACGATTGGCATTTACTCTGCCAATTCTGCATCTCGAAGAATATTCGGCTTTTTAATGACAGCGCTTATTCAGCTCTATCTCACACCGTCAATCATTCTACTCTGGCGGACGTTGCTGTCAGTTATCCGTCATTGTCATGGCTTGAAGCGTTCTCATCTTCTAAGTTGGCCCGGAATTTTACCGGCTGGCGTATTGGTGCTGTTGTCGGTTCTCGTGACTTCGTGGATGATTTCATGACTATCAAAGGGAATATGGATAGCGGAATAGCCGCGCCTTTGGCCTTTGGTGTGATGAAGGCTTTTGACGAGGGGCGTGACGATATCGTGCTATCTCAGAAGATGTATCAAGAACGGCTGGGAATGCTGGTCGGCACACTGCAAGGGAACGGAATGGAAATCACAGTTCATCCTTTGGCGGGATTTTTCTCGCTTTGGAAAACTCCGAAGCGGGCGTTTGGTATCGAAATTATCAGCGCCTCGCACTTCAATGAGCTCATGATTCAGCCGCTTCAAGGGTCCGGAATCATCGGTGTTCATTTTCCGCCATATATCCGTTACGCAGTTTGTGCGGACATTGCTCCGGACCTCGATAAAATTCGGGATGCATTTAAGCGCGCCGAAATTGAGTATTAGCTTTTCGGTTAGACTCATTTCGGTGCTCTGAAATCATTTCAGAATTTATTAATCCCTCACTCGTGACAGGTGAGGGATTTTTATTTTATTAATTTTTAAAAAATAAAACAGACCGCTGATTAGGCGGCCTGTAAAAATGGCTTTTACTTAGCCAAAAACCAACTGACTACTGGCCGATGTGGTGACTTTTTTTCGCGAGTTCCACTTTGGCCTCGAGCAGAACTAATTCATAAATCTTCTCCGCGAACTTCATCGCGAATTCATGATCTTGCTCTCCGGTTAAACCGCTGGCGCCGACGATAATACCTTTGTATTCGACTCCGCCCGGGTATTTGAAGTCCCCTTCTTCAAAGAAATGCGGATATTCTTCCGCCATAAGCTTTGTGGAGATGCCGGTGCGCCAGACGATGCGAACTTTCTTTCCGGCATTGGCAGCATAGTCTGATTTCCAGGCGGATTGATCTTGTTCGCCAGCTGCGCCGTGCCAGACCACAGATGGAATTCCTGCACGGGCGATTGTGACGCATGGATCTAGGACTTGAAATGCGAGAACTGTCCGGCCGGGCTGTGTTTTGATAAAAGCTTCGATTTCCGGTCTGATTGCATCGAAGGCTTCCTGAACCAGCGCACGCGTTAATATTGCGGATTGTATCATATGCGGTAAGGACTTGTAGTCAGTTGAGTTGTTTGATGTGCTGTGGCGGTCGGCTTTATTTGTCGAACGTCGAAAATATAATACTACTAAAGTTTAGTATGTCAATATTAATAGAACTTTTGTTAGAATATTAATTTTTACTTAAAACATTCAGCTGAGAGCTGTTTAATACCGTCGTGTTTAGTAGTTGAACAAGGGATGATTACATGACCACCAAAAAGAGACTCGATATTAGCTAAACTTTTTCTTAATTCGTTCGTATTTAATTTATCAATCTTATTTACAGCGATTAGAAAATCTTTTCCACTTTTCTCTAAGGCATCGATTACTGTAATGTCGTCTTTGGTTGGGCCGACTTTAGCATCTAAAATAACTACGATTTTTCTATAAGCTTTATTTCTTGGTTCTTTTTCAGCTATTTCTGAGCTGATATTCTCGTCTCTATTTTCTTTAGAATTAAAATTCTTAGGTTTATTTTGAATAGTATCGAAAATATATGAAGTTACTAAATGCCAAATAAAATCTTTTCTGTCATCTGAACCTTTCACATATCCATATCCTGGCAGGTCTACTAAGTAGTATTTATTGTTTATTAGAAAAAAGTTAATTTCTTGTGTATGTCCTGGGGTAGAACTGGAACGACAAAGACCCTTAATAGTTAAGGCATTGATCAGGCTAGATTTTCCGACATTGGAACGTCCGATAAAAGCGATTTGAGGTACATTATCCCTTAAAATCTCATCATCCCCGACAATTCCTTTCATGAATACGGCTTTTGTTACTTTCATACGAACAGCATAGCAGATGTTAGGGGGAAAGGCGATTTCTAATTTTTTAGATATCAATGTGATACAATTTATTTTAACTTAAAGTAAAAACCTATAAATGAATTTTCTAAAAAATATTAAAGCTAAAATTAGCAGAAAGATTGTCGCTATTTCTATAATAATTGCAGTTATAAGCACTCTGTATATAGCGCTCGGTTTATCTGGTCAAAATCAGGGTGATATCGCTTGGTATCAATGGATGATTCATGACTGGGTTTCTGGAAAACTTCCATATATTGATCACGTAGTAGAGTATCCACCTTATGCTCTAGGAATATTTTTCTTGCCATGGCTTATGGGTGACTCGGGATATTTAATTAACTTTATGATTCTCGCTGTGGGCTTGGATATAATCATAAAAGTTATCTTGTTCGTGATGGGGTATAAGAGCGAGAATCAGAAGAGAGCTTATTTACCACTTATTTTATATTCTGTAACCGTTCCATTCATTACTTATTTTTATCTTCAGCGTTTCGACCTATGGCCAGCAATGCTTAGCTTGGTTTCTATTTGGTTATTCTGGCAAAAGAAATATTTCTGGGCCGGGGTAGTTCTATCTGTTGGTATAGGTACGAAACTTTATCCAATTCTATTTTTTCTACCAATGGTGATTTTCGTATTTAAAGAAAATATCGAAAATTCATTTAAGCCTTTTATAAAAGGAGTTATTGTTGGATTATTGCCAATATTAATTTTATCTTTCTTTTTACCATGGTGGAATTTTGCTTCATTCCATACTGCTAGGGGATTACAAGTGGAGTCTACTTACGCGTCATTCTTATGGTTTGCTAAACATTTAGGATGGTCGGGTGGAGAAGGTTTGATATGGATACGTTCTACAGCTTGGTTTGAGGTTCAGGGATATTCAGCTATATTCTGGGTTTCTTTAGCGAAGTTTATTTTTGCGGGTACTGTTATTCTTTCTACTATATATTCTTGCGCTGTTATTTTCTTTGCGGATAAAGTTAATGTAAAACTTTCTATTATTAATATTGTCAGAATTCTGTTAATAGCGTTACTACCATTTATCGCTTTCAATATGGTTTTAAGTCCTCAGTATGTGGTTTGGATTTTGCCTTTAGCAGTGCTCGCAAGTTTAGAAGGAATCCTTTGGCCTATAATAGCTATATGTATAGCGGTAGCACTTACTCCGGAATTCTATCCCGTTCCAAATTATTTTAGTGTTGGTTTGGATTTTTCAGAAACATTCGCACTTGCTCTTAGAAATTTACTTCTGATATTAGCTTGGCTTGGGTTTATTTTTGAATTTTATAAATTAGTTTTAGCGAAGATTATTAGAAAATGAAAACCACCAGCCTGAGCCGGTGGTTAAAAACTGAAATTAAAAACTTTTTACTAAATAAAACTGAGCGCTAAGCATTTATTTTTCGCATTGCCCGATTGGCGTTTTTTCTGCCAAAAAATACTCGGTCTCCTTCTTTTAAAGTCATGATTAGAGGTCTACAGCTTATGACTCGTGCTTTTTTAGGATTTATCGAGTCGTATCTCGCCACTACTGTGAATGAACCCATTAAACAGCGAGATCCATTTTTTCTGATTATCAGCATGGGCCGGCCAAAATCAAGGAAATATAACCATTCACTATGAGAGCCGTCTTCTGCAGGATGGTGAGAATACAAGTTTCCCCAAGATTGCAGACTAAATAGTTTTGAGATAAGGTCGCAAGTTCTCGCAAGCACGTGGGCAAAAAATAAGCACACGGATTTGTATTGTCTTGACGCTAACGTTTTTAATTTGATGAGCATATTTCGGTTTGGTTTGAAGGTTTGGTTTCGCCGAAGAAGTCAGATTACATATTAACACAATGGCTTAAAGAGGGGTATGGTAATTACTGTTTTATTAATATATTCTTATATACATATGAAGAATCTTTTCTCTAAAGTGATCGCCTTTTTAAAAAAGCATCGTTTTGAAATCTTAAGCATAGTAGCCGTCGGAGCAATAGTTGCTATTATAGAATTAAGCACAGGCCGTTCTCTATTTGGTCCTGATGGACAATTCGGCTGGTGGGA
Source organism: uncultured Candidatus Saccharibacteria bacterium (assembly GCA_964450345.1). Lineage (GTDB taxonomy): Bacteria > Patescibacteriota > Minisyncoccia > Phycocordibacterales > PALSA-1337 > JAPLZH01. The sequence goes on from CAYVEL010000006.1 coordinate 40,806, forward strand.
AAGTGACGTTTGGAGTAATGAAAATTCTCAGAGGGTAGCTGATGCTTATTCTTTCTCTCATATAATTCACGGAATGCTTTTCTATGCATTTCTTTGGTTGGTAGCTAGAAAATTACCTTTGAAATATCGCTTCTTAATAGCACTTATTATAGAGGCGTGTTGGGAACTATTAGAGAATTCACCTTTGATTATTAATCGCTATCGTGAAGCTACAATAGCTTTAGGATATGTGGGTGATAGCGTTCTAAATTCTGTATGCGATGTGTTTATGGTTGTTATTGGTTTCATAATAGCTAAATTCTCTAAGATCTGGTTCGCTATCCTATTGATTATTGTATTTGAAGTTGGCTGTCTATTCTGGGTTCGAGATAATTTAACTTTAAACGTATTAATGCTAGTTCATCCTGTAGAATCTGTGAAAGTTTGGCAGTCAGAAGGACACTAATTTTTTATTATATAGCACATTAAAATATAACATCTTCGAAAAAATAAAATGGTAACAAATGATCTCATCTTATATATAAAGTCTGAACTACAAAAAGGTACTACGAAAGAATCGATTTCTTCTATACTTTTAAGTAAGGGATGGAGTTTGGAAGATGTTAATCTGGCTTTTACAATGACGGCACCTGTTAAGAAGAGTCATTTTTTTAGAAATATTGTTTTAGCTGTATTTCTTTTAGGAATTTTATTTTTAGGTTATGTCTCATTTAAGTATGGCGGTAAATTAGCTGATTTTATTAAAGATGATGTTATTACTGATTTAAAAAAAGATTTAGTTTCTCAAAGTAAAATAACTTTATCTGGAACTGTTGTTGATAAGAGTGGAAATCCTGTTAAAGATGTCAGAGTGAGCGTTGATATATCTGGAAACATTTCTGAAGCTGTTAGTACTGATAATCTAGGTTTTTATAAAATATCGTCAAACTCTGATAAGAGTATAACTTTAACTTTTAAGAAAAATTCGTATGTTCCAATACACAGGGTTCTACTTAATCAATTAAGTGATTCTAACGTGGATGTGGTCATGTATAGTGAGACACCATTTAAAACAGTTGATGTTAATAAAAAAATGGACGTAAGTGTGAACGGTGCCGGTCTATCTGCCGACGCTGGTAGTTTTATTGTTAAAGGTACAGACAATAAAGCGGTTACTGCAAAAGTATCTGTTACTCCATTTGATCCTAGTAAGTCTGAAGACTTAGGTGCTTTTCCAGGAGATTTCCGTGGTGAACAAACTAATGGCTCTGTAACAAATTTAGAGAGTTTTGCTTTCGCTAAAGTTCAGGTAAGAAATAATGAAGACGAACCTCTTGATCTAGCTAAAGGCAAGACTGCAGAAATCACTATTCCAATAGGTGAGAGTTTATCAAGTAAATCACCTGACACTATTCCACTTTGGAATTTTGATGAAAGTAAGGGAATATGGGTTGAGAAAGGTCAAGCAAAAAAAGAATGTAATAATGAAGGATGTTTTTATAAAGGAAAAATTACTACAATCGCTTCGTGGTGGAACGCTGATATGGGGATAAATAATTCAGGTGCGGTAAATCCTACAATTTCATTTGATAGTGATTTACTTAAGTCATTTAAGTCTAATGTTGAATTTAATTGTTATGATCATTCAGTTAAGATGAGTAAAAGTTTAGGTGATGGTTATGATCCATCTAATGGTTACAGACCATTTGATAATAGAATTAATGTCCCAGAGGGAGCAAAGACTTCAGGTAATATTGAGGATTTAAGAAGACAACTAACAGATGATACTATGATTCTACGTCTCGAAGATACTCCACCGAAATGGGTTATTGTTCCTAAATCAAGTGTGCAGGGTTTTGAAAATTATTATTCGGAAATAATATCACCGGATATGAATGCGAATGGTGATAGTCAATGGATGGTATCAAGAATTATCGGTAGTGCTGCAGAAAGCGCAGGTATTTCTGGTTGGGTAATAAAACAGCGTGTAATAGGTAATTCTACTTTTATACAAAAAAACGGAACTAATTATAGTAAGTATAACGATATTGTTAATTATGCTAAATCTTTGACTGGTAACTCTGATGAAAAAATAGAGAAAATATATAATAAGGTACAAGATACTATCATTCCAGATTCTATTGCAGATAATTATTCAATAAGAGAATCACTGTCGTCTGGTAAGGGTGTGTGTAGACATGATTCAGCAGTACTTGCGAATGTTTTGTCTCAGAATGGTTATGATACTTCTATGGTTTTTGATAAAGATCATATGTGGGTGAGAGTAAATGATGGTCGAAATACTTTTGATCTTGATCCTATAAATTATGGATACGTTAAACTTAATCCAAGAAAGACGGGTAGCTCATTTCAGGTTATACCTGTAAAAACAAATTCTAATAAATCTTTACCATTTTTACCTAGCATCAGTAAAGTTTATGCAGAAAATGATTCACAGATAGCATACTCACCAGATAAAGAATTTTGCAGTAAGATAGGTTTCTGTTTAAAAACTGATTCTCAGACTCAGGCAGGAATAAATACAAATGAAGTTTTTGAAATTTGGAAAGCATCTGGTAATAATTGGTCAGTAACAACTTTCTTTAATGATCAAAAAAATAATATTAATTATGATAATGCAAAATTATCAATTAGTATCTTTGGTCAAAATAGGAAAGCCGAAGAATATTCGGAAGTTTTTAATGGTCATGAAATATACGTGCTACATTCTGACTTTATAAATTCAGATGGAAAACTCGTTGTTATACAAGTTATTTCCAATGAATCTGTTTTGAAAAATTCAGGTCTTATTTCTATGTTTAATCAGAATTATAGAATGGTTGAGTCTACATTAAATTCTATTGAGAATAATATAATTAATACTGACGGGTTAAAACTTAAATTGATTGGTATTGATTATTCTTCGGAAACATCAATTCCGGTCACATTAAATTCAGAAGGTCTCATTGAATATATTAATAAAAAATCTAGTTTATTTAGTAAACCAAATAGCAAAGCAAAAATAGTTTTAGAATCTAATTCGATTATATCTCAGCCTGTAATGATTGATATTCCAGCAAGCGGTAACGCTTCTAACGTAAAAATCCAATATGCTGGAATAATTTTACCTATTAATTTTATTCAATCAGAAAACTTTTCGGATATTACTATTAAGGTTGATGAAAATACTGACGGTGAAATAAGTAAGAGAATATTATTATCGAAGTGGAATGATAATGTACCGCTTATGATCTTAGTAAAAGCTGATCAGAAACATGAGATAGATATCCAAGAGGCTGGAGTAAGTATGAAGAAAATTTCAGTACCAGCTCAAGCTGTAAACAAAGTTATCACCTTAGATCAAATTGAGGTTAAAGGAAAACCTATTTTGAATACCAATCAAAATACTTCAGCTTCATCTACTTTAGATGTTGGGGGGTTTGGATTGTTTAATCCTACAAATTCAAGTGGACCTAATCCTTATATGAATATTCTTGAAAAATGTTTTACAAAACAGGAGCTAGACATGATTTTAGGTATTGGAGATAGAACTCCAGAGGAAATAGAAAAAATAAGAAATAGTAATATTTATCAATATTTAGCAAATCCTGGACCAAGACATGATGAAATTCAACGTTGTATAGACGTCGAAGGAAAAAAATTGGAATCTAAGATGAAACTTTATGGAACTCAGATAGAAGTTTGTAGTAGTATTAAAGATTTTAATAAAGCAACAGAGTGTATGTCTTCAGCGGTTAAATTGTTAGAATAGTTATAATCTATTTAATCTACAGCGTCGGTTTCGTATGTTGATAACCCGACATGTTCATGTTGTATTGGTGGGGTATAATAAACTCATTAAGAGTTAATTAATTTTAATATAAATAAAATGCCTCCACAGACACCAATACAAGAACAAAATAATCAAGTTCCTCCGGTGCCTCCAGTTTCATCAGCGCCAACTCAGTCTCAAGCTCCAGCATCATCGCCAGTATTTTCAGCTCCTCAATTTTCTCCAGAGGCTTTAATGAAAAATACTAAATTCATAGAAACTGTAAAAACCTTTGCCATTTATGGAGGTATTTTAGGTGTTGTTAACTATCTTCTTTCGTCAATAATTTCTACTTCAGATTATTCAGTTCACTTTAATTCTTTTAGTATTATGGCTTTGGTGTTTGGAATAATAGGTTCTGTAATAGGTTCTGCAATTGGAGGCGTTATATTTTATTTTGTATACGAGCCAGTTAAAAATTGGATTAAGGGTAATAGCTTTTTGTCGAAACATATTAATAGTTTGTTTACATTATTCTGGAAGCCATTTCTATTTTTCACCGTGATTGGTGCAGTACTTAGTTTACTTGGAATGCTCGGAATGGGTGGTTTCGTGCTGTCTTTTGCTGGCTTATTTGGCGCAGGGTTTGTATTGAGTGCATTTGTAGGATGGGCCATTGGTCTTGTTGTTCATATAGCTGTATATTATTTCTACTCAAAGAGCGTTTCAGAAAAACTAGCTCCTCTATATCCTTGGTAATTAATTAGTTATTTAAAAATGAAACAAAACATAAAATTTCTCATATCAATAGTATTGTTATTGATCGCAGGATTATTCTCTCAAAAAGCTTTTGCTGAAACAGCAAAAGAAAATATGCTCATAGTCTTCGATGCTTCTGGATCGATGACAGAGACATTTGGTGGCGCTACTCGTATTAGTGCTGCTAAATCTGCTATATCAGATTTACTTAGCGGATTAGATTCTAATACTGTAGTTGCGCTCCGTGGTCTAGCTCAGGAGAAGAAGGCTGATAAGGCTAGTGCATGTACAGTAACAGCACTTCTTCAGTCTTTTACTTCTGACAAAAATACTATTTTAAATAAAGTTAACGCTATTCAGGCAGTAGGTGCGTATACTCCTTTAGCTTATTCTCTAGAAAAATCAGCAAGTGATTTCGTGGCTGGTCAGAACAATGTACTTGTTCTTATGACTGATGGAATGGATACTTGTGATGGTGATCCTGCTAAAGCTGCTGCAGCTCTTAATAGCGCTGGAATAAAGGTTAAGACATATGTTATTGGTCTAGGTGCTGACGCTAAGACTAGAACTCAACTTTCAGCTATTGCTACTTCTGGTGGTGGATCATATTACGATGCTAATGATGCCACATCTCTAGCAAACAGCTTTAAAGCTATTCAAGAATTAGAGCACCCAGTAGACAAGACTAATACTGATGAATTACTAGGAACAGAAGTTACTGGTGGAAATGGATACAATACCGCAGTTCCTATTACTCCTGGAATGTATCATTTGAGTCATCATCAGCTCGGTGGTCAATACGACTATTTTAAGATGAATGTAAAAGAGGGGGATGTATTAACAGTTTCAATTCAGTCTTCAGAATCGCTACCGTATTTTGATGAGAAAACTAATAGTTTTGTTGATGATAATAATCACAGAGGAAGTTATGCGGGTATTGGTGTATATACAGCTACCCGTCTTAAGTTGAGCTATATTTACGAAGGATCTCCATCAACTCTTGAAAAAGAAGATATTAAGATTACAGATACCGGAACTATATATTTCTTAGTTGGAAATGAAAATTCACAGAGTGCTGTAATGTCTAAGTCTGATATCTTCACAATTAAAGTAAACAATCCAAACACTCCAAAGGAAACTCCAGTAGTAGCTTCTGAAAATCCAGTCAATAATAATCCTACTAATAGTGGTGATGGAAACAAGGAAATCGTAAACAAAAATAATACAGGTGCTACTAATACTACTGAAGGTAACAACTCTGAAAAATCTACGAATATATGGATGATTGTAGGTATTACAGCTGGTGTGATGTTCTTGCTTTTCGTTATCGTTCTTGTGATTGTATTTAAAATGTTGAAAGGGAAGAACAATAATGTAAGCCAAATTAATAATATTCCTATTCCAAATCCAGTTACTCCAGTTCAGCCTCAAGGTGTTGTTAACAATCCAGTAAATCAAACAAGTATTCCTCCTGTTGCTAATAACGAACAAATTAATAAATAATAAATATGGAATTTTTCTTATGGGTAATTTTGATAGTATTTCTTTTCTATCAAAATTCGCGTATTAAGGGTCTAGAAAAGTTTTTATCGGGAAAGAGTCTAGATCAAGTTAAGCCGATTATTAATCCTTCGACTAATAATACTTCTGAAGAAAAGACTGTTGGTAATAAAAATGTAGAAGTAGCTCAGAGTGCAGAGAAGGAATCTATTATTGATAGAGGTATTTCTGCTAGCGACATAATGCCTTCTTCTGAGGATGCCTCAGGAAAACTTTTGGGAAGAATTGGTATTGGTGCATTGATTATAGGTATTTCATTCTTCTTGAAATATGCCTTTGATAATAATTGGATTGGCCCAGCAGGAAGGGTGTTTATAGGTATATTAATTGGAAGTGCATTACTCGCTCTTGGTCAGTGGCTACGTAAGAAATATTTAAGTTTCTCTGATTTATTGATGGGTGGTGGTCTTGTTACTCTATATTTATCTATATATTCTGCTTACGCTTTCTATCAGTTGATCGATCCGA
>CAYVEL010000007.1:0-43956 GCA_964450345.1 uncultured Candidatus Saccharibacteria bacterium
ATTCATTATTTGCTATCATATTGTCATTACTTGCCCCTTGCCATGTGATAACATCTCCATTGACTTGTATGTTAGTTGTATATTCTTGCTTGTCTCTGTATTTTTTAGGGTTTTCCATCTGCATTTGCTTAACTATTGCATCAATCCTTAGTTTTCTTTCCTCGACTGATAAGCTTGTATCTTCGGATATTTCTTTTATTTCCTCTACTCTGCATTCTTGTTTGGCTTCTCGTGCGCATGCGAGTTTGTTCGCTTCGTTTCCTATTAAATTCTTAATCATATAAAAAGCCATTGGACTTATACCAACTTCTTTAAACAGTTTATACAATGGTTTTTCAGTTGATATATATAGCTCTGTTACTTTGTCGAACTTGTCTAAAGTTTCTTTGTCAGGCTTGTAGTTTTCGTTGTGGTATCTCTTTAGATATTTGCTTACTTCTGCCTGTTCTATGTTTGTATTTTCCTTTTCCATAATTAAAAAACATTATTGATTGATTTTACAAAGGTATAAAGTTGTTTCAAATAAAAAAAAGAGGCTGTTATATGCCTCTAATTAAAATCACTTTTTCGGTGGTTTTGGTTTACATTTTTTTTCATGTTAATTCGGTATAATTAATAACTAAAACTTTTGTTATTTGTTTTGGTGTTTTGTTCCTGTTAAGTATCTGTTTAACTTGGTTGAATAGTTGTATTTGTTCTTTTGATAATTTCATTTTTCTGCGTTTTTGACAAAAATACGCTTTTTTTTGGCTTGTTTTTGTGGGTATTTTGTTGTTTTCTGCAAACTTTTTTCATTTTATTTTGTAAGTTGTTGATTTATTGCAAGTTACGAATATAAAATAATATCACTTTTTTATCTATTTTATTTGTGGTTACAATTAATTGTTGTATATTTAAGTATTGAAACAAACGGCAATAAAGCCACAAATTAAACCTCAGAGTTATGAATACAAGAACTACAAAAACAGCTCAATCGAGCGAAAAGAAAATTACTACAATTGTTTTAATTTCTTTTTTCCTTATCGTATCAATTTTAATTACTGCGACCGCCTGTACTGAACACAAAGTTAATCAAACTTATTCAATTACACAATGATTCGTTATATAAACACAAAACAGAACGGCTATGTTGAAACTATCATTCAAGTCAATAGCTCGAATTTTGAAACGATAAACGAATTCAATTCGACTCTTAAAACTCTTTTATCTTATTACTGGAAAATTGGCTTTATAGCTTATATATCAAAAAGAACAACATTAAATAAATAAACCCTTTAAATCTTAGAATTATGAAAACTTTTAATGAAATTAGTATTACAGATTTTGACGCATGGAGCGGTGCAGTTGATACAAAAAACACAATTATCAACAGCGACAAAGAATCTGAATTTGAAGCACTTATTGAAGAATTATATCCTGATGGATTGTCAGAAATGCAATTAAATGACATTTTATGGTTTGAATCTGAATGGATTTTTGAGACTTTGGGAATTTCTGAAGAAGACGAAGAAGAAGACGACAATGAATAAAAAATCCCTTATCCGCACTATATTAGTTCACCACAACGGCGAACAAATAGATAGAATAGTTGAGAAAACATGCAAACAAGCCGAAACAAAGTACAATGATTTATTATTGTACGGTTATACGCACCCCATTACACAAAAACTTTTAACAGATTGCCAATTTACTTTACTTTAAAAATTTAATCCATGAAAAAAGATACAATCCAAAAAAGACTTGAGAAAAGAGGATATAAGGTTATGTTTTGCTATTCTCAAACACATTCGAGCATTATAATTAAAGGCGGTCAACAAAATAAGTCTTTCAGAAACTTGCATGAAGCCTTTAGATATTATTTTAATTAACATTTTAAAATTTAAACGCCATGAAAACAATAATAAGCGGATTTTATACAGAAAAATGCACAACTAACACTATTTTTATCAATTTAAGCGGTGAGGCTTTCCTTGTTTCTCCAAACATTGGAAATATAAGCAATGAGCGTATTATATTTTCTGAGCGAATTATAAACGACAAATCTAAATTTATTTTTTCAGAAACTAATCCATATAAGAAAAAATAAACCATGAAAATTAAAAGAATCCTCACCAACGGTAGAATATACCACTATGTTAACGGCTGTTCTTTTACAAGCTTAAAAGCAGCGCAAAAAGATGTAAAACTTTCTAAAAAAATTAGATTATGAGCAAAAAAATAGAAATACGCTGCACTAATTTAACCCCAAACGGGAATCCGTGCAATAAACTTTTAGGAAGTGTTACTTCCGGCACAGTTGGAATTGTAACAATTTGGTGTCCACGCTGTAAAAAAAATGAAATTACTTTATTTACTGAAAAATATTGATTTATGGAAATATTAAAATATTGCGACTTATACGGTCTTGAAATTATTTTTAAAACGCTTTGCCAAAAGTTTAAATTTGTTTCTTTTTCAGCGAAAAGCATACCAAAGCAAGGAAGCGAAACACAAAAAACTTCTGTATTTGTCGATAAGTTAACCAGTTTAAAAAATGATATAGCCATTTTAAAGCATATCAATCACAAAGACGGAAATATAACAATACAAACAAACTTTTGTTTTTTAAAATTTACTAATTAGAGCTATTTTAAGCCAAAATATTAAGCCGCAAAGCTTGTATTTTGGCTTTTTTTTGTTGGTATTGGTTTACTAATAAAAAACTATTAAAACCGCCAAAGGGCGCAAAAATTTACTTATATTTGTATCTGAATAGAGCTATATATTAAGCCGTTTTAGTCCTTTTGGATTATTACGGCTTTTTTATTTACCTGTATTCTATTTAACAATAATAAACAGCCTGAGAATCGAATGGAATATTTAAGCCTGTTAAATATCTTGTCCGTTACATTATTAAATTCTCAAAGGCATTGAATGGAAATAAGGCTCAAATTTGAAGTAAAATTGATTGAGTGATACTAGACTACTAAAATAGGATTAAATAAGCTTAAAATTGAGCTATGATAGCAAAAAAGTATATTAAACTTATATTATTATAGTGTGGAATTTATATAAAGTATAAATATTGACTTTAAAAGCCTGTAAAATTAATCAAAATGTGTGTTTTAAAAACATTAGACCTCCCATATAGGAAAGAATTCCAAAAATATGGTAGGGCTATACCCAGGAAGAATTCCTGCAAAAATAGATAGATGGGGTAGAGGGAAAATTTTGTTTAAAATGTGTTAAGGGGGGCGTACGAAAAGTTTTGATAAAAATATACCCACTCCCCAATACGAAAAGTTTTGTAAAATCAAGAGCCCCCACTATAGGAAGTTGTGGAAATAAAATACCCTAACAGAATTAACTGCTAGGGCTTTTAATTACTTAGTGAAAACATCAATTTCTCCGTTTATCTTATTCCTGTTATGTTCAATTTCTACTTTGATAGTGTTGATATATGTTTGACTTAGCGAGCATATACATTTAGATTGTTCGGCTGTTATATTTCCAGACTTAACTCCTTCAAGAGATTCAAATAATATATCTCTAAGCTCTTTAAGACCTGATATATTAGATTTTTTAGGATATATAATATCCACATTTGGTTTAGTTTCTTGAATAGCTATACTCTTTATTTCTCTAGGCTTTGTATATTTATCAAAGAACTTGCTTGCATCTTCATACATAAATGTAACTTGCTTTTCTTTAACAAATCCTGCGTCTAAGTATTCATATCGTATTTTTATTTCACCTGTTCCATTAAACACTACTATTTTTGCATTTGATACATTTTCTTGAAGTTCTGTATCAAAAGCTTTTCCCATAGCAAAAACTTCGTTAAACTTAGTCTTTATGTGCTTTTCTTGTTCTGAATTTAATATTACTTTTGGCATGTTCTGTATATTTGCAATTGTATTCGTTTTATATCTAATATCTCTTTGTGAACTCTTATTTCTTTAGGCTTTAGGTTTTGCTTTGCTCTTGTTAAAATCATTGCCACATAAAGGTCGGATAAGTTATCTCTAATCTTTTCATGATTCTTTCGACTTCTTCTTCTGCATGCTTTTCTAAACTCAATGTCATTTTTATATCTTTCTCTTTTGTGTACAAGTTTTTGATTTATTGAATCTGGATAAAGTATTTTTTCTGCCTTATAAGATGAACCATACTCTAATATCTGCTTTTTTCTTTTTTCTTTAGCATATATTGATTTTTGCTTGTTTTTACATTCCTTGCAAGCAGAAGCCAAAACAGTTAAATATCCCCTTTTATGCTTGTTTTTATCAAAATGAAAATATTCAATTGTATTAGGTAGTAATCTTTTACACTTTGTGCATATCTTATTATCCATAATAATATTTATATATCATTTCTTTTATCCACCCATAAATCAACAAAACAACTGCAAGACTACTTAGGATAGCAACTACTTGAATTATCTTGGCTATTACTCTTAAAATATTATCTATAATATCTCTTTTTTCTAGTGTTTTTATTAGGTTTCTCATGGATTTAAAGATTATAATATGCCAAACATAAACAATACATAATAGTTACTGATACTGCAACTCCTAATAAAAATAGGGTTGTTTTTTTAATTAGTTTTATCGCTTTCATTTTGCGTAATTTCATTTATATGTTTAAATAATACTTCGGACAATGTGATTAAACATTCCTCTAAATTTTTGTGCATAGCTGAATCATTCCCATAATTGCTTTGTAATCCTCCCAAGTTTCTATATTTACCTCTAAACTCTGGTTTAACTATTGAATCGGGTTGGTTATATGCAAAGTCAAAATCTTTGCCTATTATTCTGCATGAACCTTCACCTAAAATATCTATTCTGATACAGTTTAAAATATCTTTCATTTTGCGTATTTTTTGATAACTTGCGTTAACTCGGTTAAACTTTCGATATTTTCAACGGTTGCAAATGGCACATTCTCATAATCAAAACTACTTAAAATCAATTCTCCGTTATTATTGTTGAGAATTATAACAGTTCCTAAAGTTCCTATCGATTTTTCAAATATGTTTGAATCAATTAGCTCTTTATAGCCTATTTGTTCTAGTTCTTGTTTTTCCATAATTAGTTAAAATTATAATTATAAACTATCTGTTTTCTTATTTCGTCTAAAGCTCCTTCTAAAGCATCTTTTTTTGTTTGATAGTAAAATGGAGTGTCTAAACCTGCATATGTTGTTATTGGAGTCCAAACAGTGAAAAATATCCTAGTTCTTTTTATTTCAACTATCCACCCTTTTTTGTAATGTTTAAGTCTATACATACTATTATTAATTAAACTTACTTTGATTGTTAGCTTAGAGTTAAGAAAACGAAAAAGCCCCCAGTTACTCTTTATTGCAAGGGAGTATAACTAGGGGCATTCATATAAACAAGCTTTCGCCATGAATAATCTAATATGTCGCACTCCCTTGCAAAGAGTAAGACAAAGATACAAATACTTTTTTAATACACAACTAAAAAGGACAAAATATTTTACTAGGCTTTACTAAATGCTCCTTCAAATACTTTAAACTCTTAAACTTACCATCAATAACATACCCAATACTTCTATTGTTCAAAACCTTTTTAATTATTTTTCCTGTTTTAGCGTTGTAACATGAGTTATCGTCTAACCACTTATAATGAGGGGCTAAACTTAGTTCGTATTTAATAGCGTAATTATTTGATATTGTTATCATTGTGGCTTAGTGTTATTAGTCATAGCGAGTAGTTATGCAAAATATTAGAGCCATTGCGCTGCCATTGCTTTTGCTATACCCGGAAAGGTTTTACTTCTTGCTTTTCGTCTTTCTTCTTTCGTCAATGAAGTAGAATTAAAATGACAAGCACTCATTGTTTTGCCTGATTTAAAAGTGATAATATTAGGCTCTACTATTTCGGTAGGTTTAAGTTTTTCTAGCCCTTCTAGCCATAAGCATGTAGCTTTTCTTTCCGTGTGTCCATATTCGTATGGTTGTACTATTTGCGTGGGCTTTTTATATCGGCTACTCATTATCCCGATAGGATTTTCAATATATCCTTTACCTATTTTATTTAAAGCCTCTGCGCATTTAAGGAAGTGTTCAACCGCTTCTGCTCGCTCTTTATGTATGTTTGGAAAGCGTTCCGAATATTCGGGCTTGTACCACTTATTTGCTGTTACTGTTAAGCGTGTGCATTCCGGATGCATTCCCAAAAAGTCAGGCTTAATTAATTCTATTGCTTCAAAGCAATCCATTTGTAAATGTCTCTCCGGATATTTTCCGCTACATGGTAGCAAATCGCAACTGTACGCATCGTGTCCGGCATTCAAGAAAGCCTCCATAACTGTTTGGCTTTCTTCGTGTGTTATTAATACTTTCATCGTTTATTTTTTTTAAAAATTAAATACTTTGCATAACAAATGCTAATGCAACATGGCTGAAATACAGCCACGCTTGCATAGCATCAGCCGTTATGTGTAAGCGTAAAAACGCTAGTCCGATAACCATTTGAATAATTCCTTGTGAGTGTCGAAAATAAATATCTGCGATTCAGGAACTCTTTTGCAAAATTCTTGGATGTATTCTTTTTGGGTGTCCTTAACCCATTTATTAGTAATGTCGTTATCAGTAGATGCGCAATATCCATTTTTAACTTTAATCACATAATGTTTAAGATTTTCTGAAATTCCAATTATACTATAATTATCAATCGAATCAATATTTACTGTTTCAATGTCTTTTTCTGTTACAATTACTCTTTTCATTTTTTTTATTTATTAAGTTATTAAAAAACGCCTACACATAACACGCGCTATATTTCAGCCTCATTCGGTAATTTTTATAGCTTAGTGTTTTTTATATCGGCCGAAATTATAGCGCAATTCGTTATCATTCATTTAAAGGCTTTACGAAAACCGTATGTTTTTTTATATAAATAAACTTGTATTTATGTTTAGATTTATAAATAGCTTGTCTTGATATAGAATTTTCTTTGCAAAAATCAGAAGCTAATTTATATCCTGCTCCTTGTGGCGAAAAAGTAAATTCATGTAATCCACCTCGCTCCCACTTTGAGTAGTAGAATAACTCTACATATCTATTTTTTAGCAAAGCATTAATTATATACTCATTCCCACTATCCCCTCCGGTTATAAATGTTACGATATATCTCCATCCAAGAACTTTGTGATTTTCCCATCTTACTCTTATAAAGTCATTATAGCACCATAAAGGTTTTATAAATTCAACTAGATTAATGAAATCAAGATGATTCCATTTTTTTATCTCTGTATGCTGTTTTTTTGTTGGATACATAAATTTTATTATTAAAAATAAACAAATGATAACAAGCGGTCATGCCACATTCCGCTTCGCTCCACGATGGCATACCGCACAGCGTTATGCTTAATGCCAAGGTTGCACAAGCATCCATTTTTTTAATTCTTCTTTTCTTTTATAGCTTTCAACTTTACCAATGTTATAATTAAAAAAACCACACCTTTGATAGCAGTTACCACATGGGTCTGAGTAGGCAACAAACTTTTTATCAATTACAACCCACAAATTACCTCTAAATGAATATACACCGTTTTTCTTAGTTTCTGCTTTTTGATTCAGAATATTTATTTCGTCTATTGTCATATTTTTTATTTTTAAAATTAAGCACTAAGCATAACAGGCAGTCATGCCACATTTGAAATACAAACGATGGCATACTGCTAATCGTACCCACCATTTTTAAGACGCACATTTTCTTTTGGTATCCAAAATTCACCATAAACTTGACTTCTTATTCTATGCGAATAAATACTGCTTTCCATTATACAACCTTCGTAAGTTGTGTTCCATCCATCTTCCGTAAATAAAAAGGTGGGTAACACAGGATATACATCAGTTGCTTGTTCTTTTTCGATTATTTGTGTATTCATTTTGTTTTGTTGTTTTAAGTTCATTTAGTGCTATTTATGCGCCACGACACTATATACATAGCCGTTGTGCTAATAAAATTAATTTATCGTTTATCACTGTCTAAGTATTTTAGCCTTAATTTTGATTTTGCTAAAATTTTTAGCTTCTGTTAAATCGCTAAATAATCCCATTTTGCAATCTCGATTAATATACTCGTTGATGTAATCTAACTGCGCTTTTCTCTTTATTTCTGTTGCAGTTCCGACCAAATCTGCTTCTACTGTTTTTTTTTGTTCTGAATCCTCCGATTCTTTCAATTTCTAATTCTACATTTTTCATGTTAATAATATTAATTTCTCGTTTATAGCCGTTTTAAATATCTCATATCCTTCTTTATACTCCTTATCAGTTTTAATAAGCTCAAAATGCTTCTTTCGTGCCGTTAATACTGTTGAATGAGTTCTATTACCTATCAAATATCCTATTGAAGCAAAACTTATCCTCGGATAAAAGTCTTTTAAAAAAGCACAAATATACTTTCTCACATCGGATATTTCTCTTTTTAATGATGCGCTTTCTATCTCTTCTTGTGTTATTCCAAACTGTTCTTGTATTGTTTGGAAAATTAGTTCTGTTATTGTTACTTTCATATTCTTAGTTTTTAAAAAGGATAATCTTCTCCTTGTTCGTTAAATTTATAGTTTGGTTCTATGTGGCTAAAATGGGAGTGTATCACTATTTGATTTTTCATCAAGAAAAATACTTTCTTTTGGCTCATAATAATTTTTATATTCTGGTTCTTTTTTCTTTAATATTAATTCTAAATAATCACATCCACCAATTATAAATCTCCTTGTTTGTGGGTTGTATTCCATTTCTAATACCCCTATACTACCAACAGCCTTGCGCCTCCTTATCTTTTTGGTGTGAAATTCAGCTCTTACACTTTGAGGGTCTGTTTGTCTATCTGGCAAGTGATAAACTAATATGTTATCCATTTTGTTATTCCACATTGCACCATCAGCAACATCAAAAACATCTGGGCATGGATAATTACCATTTGCACCCTTTACCATCATTTTAGGGTGAGCAACAATTACAAAGAAAATATTATTAGTTGTTACAAATCTACCTAAATCTGAAAGTAATGTTTCTAAATATTTATCGGTTCTTCCTCCTTTGCCGTAATCATTTGTCATTTGGTTAAATGGGTCTATTATACAGAAATCAACTTTCTCTTTGAAAATTAGCTCTAAAAATCTTTCTTTGACATAAACTGGAGTAGGAAGTAATTCGCTCGGATAAATAAAGAAAATATGCTCTGTAATAAAATCGTAAGCCTTTTGATACTCTTCTTCGCATGGTCTATCTTGGTTATATATAGAACAACTTGCGCCTAAATATGTTTCTGTCAAATCATGGTAAAACTCATGTGCAGGTGCTTCTTCTGGAGTAAATATTGCTATTTTTCTCTTATAAATAACTATTTGCAATACAAGCAAATATTTTAACCATGTTGATTTACCGTAATTTCCAATACCTGTTAAAAGAGTAAGTTCCCTTCTTTTAAATTTGAATAATTTATCTACTTCAAAAACTCCTGTACTCTCTACACTTTCATAACCATTTCGATATAAATTAATGGCATCTTGTTTTACATCTATACCAAAAATAACATCTTTTGCTTTAATGTTTGGGTCTACCATATCAGCAGTTATAATAACTTCGGAACGAGTAATTTTATCTACTAATTCATTCTTATTAAATTCAACTGAATTAAAACTAGAAGCATTTGATTTATAAGCTGACTTAATTGTTTGCTTTGCTTCGGATAAAGTAAAATCTCCACCACTAATAACATTTGATGAAATTAAAGAAATGCAATTATATTCTTGTATTCCAAACCTACAACATGCAGAGGCTAATTTATAAATAAACACATTCCGTTCTCCTTGCGCAAAAGCATCGCCTCGATTGCATAACCATTTATAAACCGCTTCAAATCTTTCATCATCATCTGTAGATACTTTTTCAACAGCCTTTTGAATCTTAATTAGCTTAGTATATGGCTTAACAGTTTCTTTAATTAATATTTCAGTATCGTAGCTTTCATAGCAAACTCGGCTTTCATTTATTCCAGATTTATCTATTTGTGGATAATCTATTTTTAAGGCTTCAAAATGCTGCCTATGTTTTTTAGTATCTGCAATATTAACAAGAGCTTTAACTCCATTACCACTTGGACTTATCCATACAGCCTTGATGCTTTCATTTTGGAATAACTCTTTCTTTAATTGTTTGCAATCAAAAACAGAATCAAAGTCTAAACAAATATATCCGCTATGTTGTATTAAATCATCGTCTTGCCTATTTGCTTTAAAAGTTCCACTAAAACAAATGCTAGGTAGATTCTTTTTAAGCTCGCTTGCTTTCTCTTTATCAATTGCAGAGCGTATTTTTTCAACTTGTTCCCTAGACTTACCTTCTCTTATCCTTTCTAAAGCATCACTTACACTTATGTAATGTGGTTCTTTTGAGAATATATTTTTGAAAATTGTTATCATGTGTAATCTAGTATAGATGATTGTTTTACTTGCGGTTGAGCAATTTTTAAATTTATTATCCATTCAGCTTCAAATCCTACCCAATTTTTTTCTACAGCAATTTTTATAGATTCATTTGCAGACAATGGGCTTTTTTCTAATTCTGATTTTATTTTATTAAATGCAGTTTCAGTATTATAGCCTTTCTTTCTTCTTACAAGCATCCAATCAGAAGCTATATTATTTTCTATACCTAAATCAATCAATGATTTTTTAAAATTAAATTTTTGTATATTTATTTCTTCTTCTCTTTCTTCTCTTTCTTCTCTTTCTTTAGTTGTAGACTGTTGCGTTTCTGTTGCGTTTTTAATGCGTTTTGTTTCCGTTTTAGTTCCGTTTTCTTTTTGTTGGTAACTATCATAATTACATATAGTTAGTCGTGTTGTAACCGTTTCATTAACCGTTTTAATCATGTTGTCATTTTCTAGCATAGTAAAAAAGTTATTTACAACCGTTTTACTAACTCCCCATCGCTCACCCCACGACTTTAAACTCATTAAACATTCACCTCTATTACACTCAAATACCTTATATCCTATTGAAACTCTTTTAGGTTCATAATTAGCTATTAAAAGAATATCCATCCACCACTTAAACTTGATAGGGTCTTTCCATATCCAATGATTCGTTATGGAACGGCTTATTTTAATCCATCCTTGTTCCATATTACAATTCATTAATTCTTATCTTAACATCTCTCTCCATTGTGCTAGTCATTTTTACATTTTCAATACACCATTGTAGATACATTTTGTCTGTACATTCATTTACAGATATGCCTTTATACTTGCCAAAATGAAACATAGAAGGCTCTTTATTAATACTTAAAAAAGTATGTGGAACATTTTTAATAAAGCGTCTGCATTCTGGGCATTCTGCAACAAAATTATTTGCTCTTCTTTCAAGATTAGGTAATACATCTTTGTCACATCTCGGACAATGTAATGTTTTAGGAGTTACCATATTATACAAAGTTTAATTATTAAATAAAAAAAATTACAGCTTAATCAAAACAGTGCCATTAACAGTTAATGTATTTAACTCTCCTGCCTTTACCATTTGATTTATTCTACCCTTAGTTAATCCCTTTAATTTTGCATATTCAGTCTGGGTATATAAGTCTTTTCTAATTTCTTTTTTCATTATATAAAGTTTAATTTTTAATGAAAATAATAAGCCGTATCATTTCAACGACTTATTATTAGAACTCGTATTTATTGCATTTTGGAGTTTAGGTTCAATTCATATTCTCCGTGAATGCAAATATAGTAATTAATTTCTAACTACCAAAATTTATTTCAATTTTATCACTTTACAATTTGCTCCTTCTCTAATATCAATTAAACCTTCTAAATATAGTCTATTAAGCTCATTTCTGCCAAATTGTTGGATTAATGATATAGAACTATGCCAAGGTGTATTTGATGCTTTTAAAAAGGCTAAAATCATAAAGTAATATTTTGTGTGCCTTGAGGGAATCGAACCCACAACCTCACCCTTATGAGGGCTTTACTCTGCCAATTGAGCTAAAGGCGCAATTTTACGCACACACTTCGCAGTTAATGCGTTTTCGCTGCTGTAACATTTGCAGCTAATTCTTTAACTAAATTCCTTATTAATAACTTAATGCAAATATATAAACTTATTCCGTATCGCCAAAAAATTTATGTAATATTTTCATTAATTCTTCAAAATCTTTGAAACAGTTCTTAGCTCCTTCATCATCAATTAGCTTAACTATCTTAGCGTGAAAATTATCATGCTGCTTATTGATAGAGTGTAATTCGTTTCTGAAATTATTTGACAATCCAAATGATTTTAAATAGTCCTCATGCTCGTTTGATATAGCTTGTAATGCTAAACTAAGCATATACTCTTTTGAGGTAAATTTAGCGTTCTTTTCGCAATCAAAACCTTTGTTTATTGCTGCTTGTAGTGCTGGGTTAATCATTGAATCTAAAATATTTTTTTGCTTCCATTGGAGCGTGTTCAAAAACTTGTGAAAATAAATGTATCTGTAATTGCCTAAACTCAATTTTATCGTCGAATTGTTGATGGCAATCGTGGCAAAACAAAGTTATATTCCAATCGCATAAATAGAATTGTGGATATGCACCCTTGCAAAGTATGCGAGCTGCTTGTAATGGTTTTTGCCTTCTGCATATCCGACAAGATTCGTCAATGTTTAAAAGCTCGGATTTGATAGATGCAACTACCCTATTTTTAATAGCTTGTTTTTCGCTTACTTTTCTCATATTAATCAATTAACATAGTTTGAAACTCAAAATCAATAAACTCACTGCCCTTTTTAACTACATATTTATACACATGAAGCTCGTATATTTGGCTGTCATTAAAGCCGTATTTCTTTTGTAGTATATCAACAAAAGGCTTCACACAATTATCAATATCAGAGGATTTATTTGAGTAACCAACACGCAAAGTTAACGCTAGTTCGCTGTCAGGAACTTTAATATTTGGAAGCATAAATAAAACATCACGCTCGTACTTTGTATATGCTGGTGCTTTAAACCTGCGACCTTGCCAAACTTCGTTAACGCTTATTGGCTTTATGCTTACTCTAGGCATTAGCCAACTTTTTTAATCGTTTAATTTCTTCATCTTTCTCCCTTATCTGAATAGCTAACCATGTAATTTGATTAAGTAGATATTGATTTGTTGATTTGTACCGTTCCAACATTAAGGAATTGTGCTTTTCGGTCGTTGTAAACTTGCCGTTTATACCTTTTTTAACTCCGTGTTTTGTTTGGGCTAATTTAGGTTGTTCTTTTGGAATGTCAAATAATGTTCTCATAATTAAATTTTTTTATAATTATTAATCAAATAATTTCATCATCTTGAACATTTGTCCCTGCAAATATTTGTAATAGCCTTTCAACATTAAATCTATATCCTGCAAGGCTTTCGTCTGTTCCAAACTTACCACAATCAGAATAAAATTCAAATTCTATAATTCCGTTGTTTTGTACAATTTCAACAGATATTTTTACATCGTTTTTGTCTTTATAAAGTATGTCCATAATTAGAATTGTTTAAATTAAGCACGCTACTGGAACTATTCCCCTGTCAAAGTTTCTCAAAAATCAATTAGGTTGTTTATTCGTAGCGTGCTTTATTATTTTTTACTTCTATACTCTTTGTCAGGCGGTGGAATACTTATTCCTAACCATTCATAGCACCATTGTACTATCTTATCGCCATAAACCATTTCATCAAATGTAGAGAATTTTTTCTTTTGTGATGGTATTCTAACTATCTCGCCTGTTTCTCTGTCTATCAATTCCTTTTGTGAGAATTTTAGCTTAAAGAAATAATCTACATCGTCAATACTTGTGAACTCTTCATATCCTGCATCTACGAACCCTTTTAAGGCTTCAATGTAGCAAACTCCATACAACCAACCAAACTGTTCTTGTGATGCTTTCTTATCGACTGTAATGCGATAAATTCCGTTTGGTAAGTTTTCACAATCACGCTTTAAAGCTTCTGCTCCAAATACTTTAAAACCTTCGTCAGTTTTTACACAGTTATATTTTATTTGCTTTGACATAAGTCTAGTTCTTTGATAAGTTTATTAGCTCAAAATGGTAACGGGTCGTTATCGTTTGATATAGGTGCTTGGGTTGAGCTTTGATTTTCTTGTTTTGCTTCTGATACTGCAATAGTTCCGTTAGTCCAATATACTTTACCATTACCAACAAAGAATTTTTCTTTTTTAGCTTCTCTTTGCTCTTTTGTTTGCGAAACATAACTACTTACATTTTGTCCGTATGTATTTGTTTCATCATTAATACTTAGAGTAATTGATACTCCTTTACCTTCTTCTCCTTTTGCTTCTAAAACTTTTAATAATGTTTGAAGCGTTTCTTTTTTAATGTAAATTTCTGCTAATGCTGACATGGTTTGTAATTTTTATATGTTTGTAAATTCTCTTGTATTAATTTTCTTCCTTCGTCAAATCCATTTATTAATTTTTCAAAATACTTTTGGTCGGGATAAATTCTTTTTACAAATAAATGCTTTTTAAAGTTCGGGTTGTAAGATACAAAATCCCACCATTCACGCTCTGAAACTAATAAAGACATTTGTATTTGATTATATGGAATATCTGATTCATCCCCACATATTAAAGCAAAGTGTTTGTCGTCGTTCCTAGCCTTTATTTCAAGTCCTCCATTAGCTCCAATCAAACCATCGGGGCTAATACATACATCTTTGTATTTTGAATTAGTTATACAGCCACAATGAAATACACTAACATTTAACTCAAATTCGTAAGATGTAACAGCTAAAGGTTCATATTCGTTTCCTCTATCAATATCCTTGCTAGTTATAATCCTTTTTTCGCCCCCAGACATTTGCATTGCAATACTCCGAGCGTATGTTTTTAATCCTGCACCACAAGCTCCAATAGCCGTTGCATTAGAAGCTGAAAGTTTATCTTTTTTGAATTCAAACCACTCTTCGCTTTGTTGTTCAAAATTGTGATATTCTATCATAACTGTTGTTTTTTAGATGTCAACATGCTAATAAATACATTTTTATGCTCAACTGATTCTATATATTTTTTATATATCAAATCCAAATCATCTTTTATTTTAGCATTATCTATTTCATCTAATATTTCTTGTGGCAAAGATACCCTATTCGGGTCGTTATACTCATTATCTTCATCTTCAATATCTTTTACTAAGTCTTTAAAATGAACGCTACAAATACGCTTAATTACAGATTTAAGAACCATTCTATCGAACCACGCATCCCAAATAAAAGTCATTTTAGATGTTTTTTTCATTTTGTCAATAGTAGCCATATCTAATAGCTCGATAAACTCTCCTTTTGAGTTCTTAACTATCCCGTAAGCTCCGACAATTTTTTTAGTGGTTGAAAAAGGGTTTTTAATTTCATGTTTATAAATAACTTTTCCGCTTTCTTTTGAGAATGAATAAACATCATCTTCATATACTATTCCAAAATCAAATATTGTTTCGGGATAATTAATAAGAACTTTATTTTTGTAAGCGTGATAGTCATAATTTACAACTACCTTTTTTAGAAATGCTAAAGTGATTGAATCTCCATCAATATACATACCTATATCAGCAACCTTTCTAAATACTTGTTCAAATTCTGTTTCTTGAACATTTAAGCTCCAATTTGTTTTGGGGTCTGATTTTAAAGACTTGATATAATTAAGATAAATTGAAACTTTTTCTTTTGGTAATCCTTTGTATAAACTCATAATAATATTTTTAAATAAAAATGCCCTAATCTTAAACATTGGGGTCTGACTTCCAACGAAAAAGAAAAGGGCTAATAAGATTATTGCTTATTGTCAGACCGCAATAGTATGCCAAAGATACAAAATGTTTTTAAAAAAACAATACCTAAATGAAATATTTTAAAAAGGAGTATCAATTTTAGGTATATAAAGCATAGTTCTTAGTTTTGTCAATGATATAAACTTTCTGTTTATCCAGTAGCCCATGCAACGACAATTGTAATGTGGAATTAATTTTCGATTAGTTTTTAGGTTGTATAAACATTTGTCCTCACCAAAAACATAATTTTCACAGCCTTGAATATGCCATTTATATTTAGTGTGGTTTTCAATAGCACTTTTCATTGATAATTAGTATTTTATGCTTTAGACAAAACTAGGTATAGCAAATCGTTAGGGTTCATGCTAAGACATGCTCTGCCATTTCAAAAACTGGAAAAACTTGAGCGTTCTTCATTACGGATATTTTATTATTTTGAAATAATCCTCCTAATGTCCAATCGCATCCCTTGCCTTTTGCATATCTGCCTATGCAACTGAAATAGGCCTTATTCTCTGGATTCTCCACCCCATTATCTATAAAGTCTTGCACAGTTTGCACATTCCCACATGTGGGGCATTTGAAAGCCCATTTTTTAGAATCTTCTCCAAATCTTTCTTTTAGTTCATTTATCCAATCTTCATAATCAATAATGTTTTCAGAGTTAAGCAGTGGCATGTTATTATCTTGATAATAATTCATATACCAATAACCTCTGTCTGTTTCCCATATTTCCAATACTTCTTCAACTGTCTTGCCTGTCTTTTCAGAATAGTGTTTCGCTCTATCCAAAATCCATTTATACTTATTGCAGTATTGGTGAAAACATTTTGAAACTCGAACACACTTTTCTTTTATCCCCATTGCTAAAAGACCTTTATTATCTTGCGGAAGCATTTGTGTATATTCGTGATTGCAACCATTTTCGTTAAAGCAATTATTTCCTTCAACACAATCTTTCATTATCGAAGCCTTTAGACTTTCTATTCCTTTTTTCATTTTTGATATGTTTTATGTTTAATACTAATTTAATAAAGCACGAAACCCTAACAAGCGGTCATGCCACATTCCGCTTCGCTCCACGATGGCATACCGCATGGCGTTATAAAAAATTAATAGAAATAGGCTTACGGTCTAAAAATTCAATAGGCCAGTTTAATAATGCCATTATTTCAATAATTTTTTCATTACTCAATACATGGATAAACCCTTTTTCAAACCTCGATAAATTTGATTGAGATAAACCATCTATTTTTTTGCACAATTCAGTTTGAGAATAACCTCTATATTCTCTAACAAATTTTAGGTTTCTACCCTTCCCATTATTGAATGATACATACATAATAAAAAACTTTTTATAACACAACCTCATGCAACATAAAGCAAGTAGGTCGTATTGGTTGATATTCGTTGTTTGCTATGCTTTACGATTGCATAGCTTTTTACCGTTAGTTATAACTTATTTGAAAAAACTTCGTCAACGCTACCATTTAAATAAAAAATTCTGCAATCAGGTTTAGTCCACCCATACATATCAGCTAAACATTGAGCCACCTCTCTAATATCTTTAAAATCCTGATTATATGATTTTGAATATTCAGATAAATCTATGATGCTACCTTCATAAGCTTCACTCCATCTATCTCCACAACATTCGCAATCCATGCCTAAATCACACCCATCAAAATAAACACCTAAGTTTCCAGCCTTTTCATTAGCATCTTCGGCACTTAATGCCTCTATAAATAAACGATGGCATACTTTTTCATTCACCTCGAAACTTCCACCCGAATTGTTTTGGCAGAACTCATAAAATTTATTTTCCATAATAAAAACAAGTTATAACAACAGCTCATGCCACATAGCTAAGAGTGCTGTTTTATTAATAATTAAGTTAGTTGTGCAGCTACGGTGGCATAGCTGCGGCATGTTAATTTTTAGAATCCTCAAATTCTGCCTCAACATCCGTTTCACCGCCACAATCATCACACTCTACGCAATAATCACGGGTGTTAGTAAACGAATATCCCCCGCAATTCCAACATTTTATCTGTCCTTCGACATATTCAGCTAGTTTATTGTCTAGCTTGCGACCTTCTTTGCTCATAGTTTTACTTTTGTTATTAATATTTCTGTATAATGAAATAACATTGAAAATCCGCTATCGTTTTGACATCTAAAAAGTCCTATCCCTGATTCTGATTCACAGTTATCGATAATTTTTATCTTAGTTCCAGTTTCAAATCCAAGTTTTTTATGGTCTTCAACATAAGGCGAAAGGAAGTCGGCTACAACTCCTTCATATCCTACCTTAAATAGTTCTTGTTCAATCGTCAAACTCATGTCTATCTTTTTTAGGAGTGATGAATAATTTAACTAACACTATTAGTGCGCAAAATCCTGCTATTTGCAGCCAATATTTAAACAAGTTAGATGTAATAGCTTTATATATTTCTGCATAAGGAATAAATACCGATACGCTCATTATAATAGCTATACTTACTCCAAGTATAAACGCAGCCAACAATGGATTAACTATGATAAAATGTGCTAGCTTTTTCATAATTCAAAATCTTTTAAGGTTTTATTTTCATCGTAATATTGTTTCATTTTTTTAAGAGCTTTTCTAATATGCTCGTCTAAAGATTTCTTTTGACTGATTGGAACTTTATGCCTTACTAAACTAAGTTTTTCCCCGTACTTTAGTTTGTTACCCGATTTTTTACTCCCCATATTATTTTTTTAAAATTAGTAGTTCGCTTTCCTCAAAGGTCATTCGATTTCCGTTTTCACTTTCAAATATTTACAAGGTTATGTTATACAAATATTAGACCTAGCGGATAGTTATGTGTAAGCGTAAAAACGCTGTTAACACGAACCGTATCTAAATGAAGTAAATCCATCGTTATCATTTGGACTAAAACCTAAAACCTTAAGTTCTTCCAAATCTTTACTATCCGTTATTAAATCAGGTGATATACACACATATAGAGTGTCATGCTCACAATGAGTAGGATAAGTAGGATTTGCATACTTTAAAAAAATTTTCAATGCTTTAATTAAATTTTCCATTTTGTTTATTTATTAAATTAATATTCGTAAAATTAAACGCCTACACATAACAACCGCTATGGCACATAGCCACAGCCCACGGTTGTTTGTTTCTCGAACGACATCATCCTCACGGCTGATGTCTACGATGACATAGCGGCAACCGTTATATGCAAGGCTCAAAAAATCTACATTTGCAAACAGGTTTGTTTGGGTATAAGTCATGTTTTCTTCCTAGCCAAAACTTTTTTAAACATACACCCCTTTTAATGAAATCGTTTAATGTTTTAAAACTTTGATGCTTGCATCCTAAACAAAGCCCAGCGCATAACATACGGTTAGCGTCATTGCCACATTGGTCTTTTTCTTTAGCGTCTGAACTCATAATTATTTAATTTAAGTATTAATATTTTGTTTAAGGTTGGCAACGAACGCCAACCGCACTTCGTTACCACAAATTAGAATCCGTGCTACTCATTACATTCTGTCAGCCAAAATTTGGTGCATACAAAATGAACCCCTTTTATTGTAGAATATATATTTCCTTCTTTAGGGGATTCTAAATTTCCTCGTGTACATTTTGCCTGTGTCACAAATCCAAGAAAAATAAATTCAGGTAATTCCTCGGTGAAACATTTTACTTTTGGTTTTGAAGAAATGTATATTCTCTCTCTAATTCCCTCTTTAACTTTGAATCCATAGAACCTTCTAATTTGACTTTTAAAGTTTTTTGCTGATTCAAACTTTGTCATAAAATCTTGTTTTTCACAAATAATTTCTTTTGGGCAAAATTCTGACCCATTATCATCAACACTTCTGTTGATACATTTTTTACAAATTTCTTTCATGATAATATAATTTTTAAATTAAATAACTTGCGGTAACAACCGGTCATAGCACAGCGTTATTTTGATATGACAAAGTAAAGTATTATTTTTCGTTCCCACAAATAATAATACAACAAATATTGATTTTAACTATATATTTAACATTTGGCAATAAAAAAGCCCCATATTTCTATGAGGCTGCCTGTAAAGTGTTTCTTAATACTTATTGTTTTTGCGAGATATTTATAGAATCTCGCAATTAAATCTTAATAAAACGGTCTATAGATTATTGATGCTTCAACTCCATTTGCTTTGAAATTGGTAATAGCTTTGACTTCTAAACCTGTATTCCCATAAAACAAGCCCAATCCTGCTGAGGCTTGATTAAATGTATTATATCCTATTGTTCCAAATGTAGCTAATTTAGGTTTAGGCTTAGTTGCTATTGTTTGCCAGTCATTAATAAGCTTCTTAGATTGGTTTAAATTATTCCCCAACCTATCTATAATAGCATCTTTTTTAACCCCACTAGCTTTTAATGTGTCGGCTGCAATAGATAAGTCGCTATTATCCGCTTCCAATATTGAGGCGTATTTAGCACAATTCTTTAAATTGTACTCGCACGAAGTGTCTTTTGGTGCGTAAAATTCTATTCTTGCTATTTCTTTTTCATTTTTACGGCTTTTAACTCTCGAAAGGTAGTATTTAGCGGTTGAATCGCATTTAGTGGCTGTAATCGAATCAAATCTATTATTTAGTGAATCAAGACTAACAACCTTGTAGAATTTTTCGGTTTTGGCTTTTAATTTATCTTGTCGCCCGCTTGCGAAGTAGTCAGATATTTTGACAATAAAATGAACTCCTATTGCAATAATAATTATCAAAGTAAAAACCCAGAGCATATTGTTTATTATGCGAGCTTTTAAGTAGTCAATTAGTTTGTTCATAATCCAAATGCTTTTTTAGCTGTTAATACTCGTTTTTTTCTATCTTGAAGTCCATTAGTTCCACCGTTTATTACTTTGCTAATCGCAACAACATCGTCTTTGTCAGCTAGTTTATTTAATCGTTTTTTAGTCCAAAACCAACACGCAGCTTGTACGCTGTTAATTGGTAGTTCTAATAATTCAGGATTTTTTAATAGCCTGTCATCTTTAAATATAAATTGGCTTACTTCTTTATAGTTTAATTCGCCTGTAATTTGAAAAATACCTCTGCCTTTATACTTAACTCCATCGCCAGCGTGCGTATTCCCCAAATCCTTTCTGCCTTCATAAGCTTCTCCGCTTGCCAACTCTCTGTAATAATAAAAGTCTAAACTTTCGTGTCCTGCTTGTGCTAAAAAGTGAACTAATCTAAGCTTTGTTTCTATTCCATATAAAGGTAAATAAGCCTGCAAGTGCGGTAAATATTTAACCACATTGAGGCTTGTAATATTAGGTATTGAATCCCTTAGTTGTTGTTCGGATAAAATCATTATTTAGATTCTATTAAAATATCTAACTTTGCATTTATCTCTTTAATGTCCCCTTTTATTTCCGAAACATCATCTTTAGTCTTTTCAATCTTAATTTTGCAACTTTCCTGTTCTTTTTCTAAATTATCAACACGAATAGTATTTGCGTTTATCTTAGTGGATGTGAGTATCAAAACAGATAATACTGTGATTATTATACCTATAATAGCAGTCCATTCTGACACTGTTAAACCATATACCGACTTTCTCGCAACCATATTTTTTTATTTCAAAATTACTAAATATTTTCTTTTTAGCAAACTTTTTGATAAAAGTCAAAGATATTATTTTCTATTTATGTAATTATCAGCAATGCCTAAACCTAATAAAGCAGTGCTTAAAATCCCTAATTGAGATATTAAAGCATGGTCGAAAACTCCTATATACACTAGATATACAATAAATCCAATTGAGCCAAAAAATCTCTTACTGCTTGTTGATGAAGCAGAATCGTAAATCTCTTTAAAGAAATTAAATATTTTTTTCATATTCTATAAGTTTTTCATCGTAATCATTAATAGTTTCATTCTCTCCCAAAACAATGCCAGTAAATTTTTCATTGTCGGATTTTCTAACAAATACAAACCCCTCATTCGGTAAATGATTTTCGTAGTTAATACCTGATATTTCAATTGTTTCTATTATCATATCATTACGGGATAATTAGGTCTTTGCGAAACAGCATAAATATAATTTGCGTATGTAATCCAGTTGGTAGCTGCTTTATATGTGGCTACTAAAGAATCAGCAACATATATCTTGCAATTAGGATTTATATTTGAAAATGCGTTTGTATTTGCAAGTGTTACAATTGTGTCTGATTTAGGAAAAACATATTCCAAAGCTGCGTAATTGTTAGAAAAAGCACTCGCAGCAACTGCGGTTACATTTGTTCCAAAAACAAAACTTCTTTTGCTTTGGTTGGCACTATATTCAGTTCCTGATAAAGATACATTTGGAATATTGAAATAATACAACGCATTGCAGTTGACAAATGTCTGTGTTGCAATACTTGTCAATGAATTGTATGTAACAGCTCTAAGAGAGTAACAATTTCCAAACATTGCTGCAATTGTTGTATTTAATCCATCGGGCAAACTTATACCTTTAAGAGAATAGTTATTAAAAAATACTGTACCTGCAGTGCCTAAATATCCAGTTATTGCGCTTCCTGTAGAAAAACAACACATAGACCTTGCACCACTGAGCATATAACTATTTAAGTTTGTTATATTTGCACCTAAAGACATCGTTATTATACCCGTCATATAGTTGGTATTGCCAAATATTTGAGTCGTACTCGTCCCATTACCAAAAGTATAACCGCCACTACATGTTACTGTTATAGTATAATCGCCTTCATTAGCGTAAACTGCCGTCTTTGTTATTGAAGTATTGCCACTTGCGGTTGTCGTTTGACTATTGCCATCTCCCCAGTTTACGGTTAATGTTGCCGTGTCTGATTTATTGATGTAAATTTTAGGCTGTAGCCCTGTATTTATTGATGCTCGGAATAATATTCTTGATTCTCCACCTGTAGTGTCATATATAGCACTTATAAACCTATCTTCTGTTACATTAGTGTAACTTCCATTATAGCCGTAGAAAGTATGGTCAACTACTGTTGGGGCTGTTGGGACAACTCCATCTTCGCCATCGTTCACCCATTGGGTGTCAATCAAGTCGCCATTAACACCAAATGTGAATATACGATGGTCGCCACTTGTTAATGGTGTAGTTCCGCCTCCTATTATCCATCCTTGATATGCTGTCATGTTTCTTCGTATCTTAGTTTAAAAACTAAAGTAGTTGTTGGTGTTGTTCCACAACTAAATGTTACAGTCGTACCAGTGTGCGAATCAAATGTTATCTGATTTGTGCCAACTAATAATTTATCTTCTCTTGCATCAGGCAAGTACATCCATACATTAGCCATATTAGTTGCTCCACTAATAGTTTTAGTTACAGCGTTTGCGCTCCAATCTCCTGCGGCTATTGATACTGTGGTAGAAACTTTTTTCTTTTCAAATAATGAAGAAAAGTAAGTGCTTAGATTAGATTTAATGTTAGCCCAAGTTATATGCTTCCATATACCATTGCTTTCTTTTTTAATGATTACTTCTGTGTCTAAAATAGAAGTAACAGTTCCATCAACATCATCCATATCAGATATTCTCATTCCCCATGTTGGGCGAACCATTATTTTACCATTCTCTGCCGAACCAGTAGCTAGTTTAATAACGGATGCCATCATTATTTTACGATATGGGGCAGCAGGAGGCGTTTTAGTTAAAGCCCCAGCGGTTGAGCCACTCGAATCATAATAAAGAATATCAGCTAAAGCAAATCCAGTTGTATAAACATCGTTTATTTTACCAAAAACCGTAATATATCCATAGTTATTATTAGCAATATTATCAGTAGCTATTCCTATAATCAAATAAGGATTTACATCAATTTCTGATTGAACAGCTTTTTTAACTAAAATATGGTTTCCTTGAACTCCTGCAAATTGACAAACATCACCATTATTAATAGCTCCGCTTGCCTTCCCATATATAAAAACCTCTTGACCTGCTTGTAATGTTGTATTATTTAGCAATCTAAAGTTAAATGTACCATCCTCTGTATTCCAACCTATTTCACCTGCATTGGTTACAATATAAGGCGTGTTTGTGCTTATTTTTAAGCCCGAAGCAATAAGAGAATGAGTGCCAATATTTACATCTCTAGTTGCATTTTCATACGGAACTAAGTTAGGAGACACCATTTGAGGCAATAACCATTGAGGTATATTAATAGAAACACCTTCATCCCCAAGGTTTGTTACACCTCGGAGATAAAAGTTTTCGCTGTAATATTCCGCAGCAGGTAATTTGCTTTCTCTAACTAAGTTTTGCTCCATTATTTAGTTGTAATTTCTCTTGAACCAATAGAATCTATTTCATAGTGAACTCCGTATGTGGTTACAATAACATCTCCTGCATCGCCAGCCGTTCTTGCCAAAGTTAAAGATAGTTGTCCTCCTAATTCAGCAGAACCAGCAAATGAAGTTCCAGATATAGTGTATTTATGTGGATTAGCTGTTAATTGTGCAGATGTAGCAGATAATGTTACGCTTCCATTTGTAGTTCCAGTTGATTGTCTCAACTCCCAATACATAGTAAATGTAACTCCTGTTGTTCCTGCGCTTTCGCCACCCTTTAAAAATATATGAATATGCGGGTATAAATTTGTATTAAGTTTATATGGATGTCTTATTTCTTCACCAGCTCCGCATATTTGATTATTTGCGCTTGTAAACTCTCTGTATCTAACATTGTTTATTGTAACTAAGTCTGGAACTGTTACCCCAGAGGCTGCAGTTAGCGGTGAAAAGTTTAAATCATCCCATACTGTTGCATCCCCATTCATTGTTTGGTGTCCGTTAGTATCAAAATTGGTATAGTTTGTAGTTCCCCCAGCTTTAAGACCTAGTTCAAATATTGGGTTTGATAAGTTTATGTATCTGTATCCGCTCAATATAAAAGTACAGCTTTCATTAACAATTCCGCCACCTACAAATGTAACCAACTCTTTACTAGGTCTTGAAACTATGGATTGTCTAGTTAATTTCCAAGGAGTTAAACCATCAACTCCCTCTTGTGTTACTTTATATATTGCATTGTTATAAGAATCGAACGATTCATCTTTTACAAGTATTAAATCATTTAGGGTAGGATTGAAACCATCAATATTCAAAGCTGAATTAGTTGTGCTAGTAGCAGTATCACCACTAAAAACATGAGGCGGAAGAGGAGATACTGTTGCAAATGAGACATAATCACCTTTAATTGAATTTTCTAACATATACAATCTATCATCTGTCAAATCATTTTCGCTCAATTCTTTGCCTGCAACTTTATCCACTTTTAAAGCAGCATCTATGCTAGAATAAGACCTGTTATAAGTAGAATTATAATAAATCCATACCGAACTAACATTTTCAGTTGTAATAATTGCGTTTGTAGAACTTGAATTTGGCAATAAGGTAGTAAGTACCCACTTAGTACCAGCAGAGCCAGCAGAAGTGATAGTAAAGCATTTATTTAAGGTAGAAACAAATACCGTTTGCCCTGCCACTGCTGTAACTCCACCATCTAAAGTTAAAGCTCCATTTGCAGAAGCGGTGTAAGTTCCTGATGGGGATTCTACATAAGAAGGCAAAGCGTCAGTTTTAAGCGTGTTTAGGTCAGCTTTTTTAATTGAACCTAAAATATCTGTAGCAGTTAAATGTTTTTGCCAATCATTAGTTCCATCATATTTTGAACTTGTAAAATATGCTCCTTCACATATGGCAAAAAGACCTATATTATCAATATTATATCCATAAGAAAATACGCAGACAACATTAAAACCTTGTATTTTAACATTGACAGCAGGAGTTGTGTACCAAAATCCATTAGTTCCTGCATCTAGTTGATTAAGATTGGTTAAAACTTGACCTTTTGTAAAATCGTAAGCTTCTTTAGTCCAATCACCACGACCAGCAGTTGAATCCGTAATCCCTAATTCTATATTTCCACCAGCAATCCCCATAACAGTCCCAGTCCATCTGTATGTTAGAGTTGACCCAATAGGTAGATAAATTTTACCTTGCGATGGAGTTACAGGATTAGTCCAAGAGCCAGCCCATGTATATATCTTTAATGTAGATGTATTATAATATAATTCCCCAGTATTTGCTGAAACAGGAGGCGTTGCAGTAATAGCAACTAAGTCTATTACATCATCAATAGCCGCAGGTAATAGACTCGCTGGCACTTTCCCCCCTATTAAATATACAAAAGGGAGTTGGTCTATTCTACAAAGCCTTGAAACCCCATTCTTTACCACTCTAACATAATCAGTAGATAAAAGATTTTCTATCGTTGTTAAAGTCCATTCTGTTATTCTATTCTGTTTAGCCATATTTAAAGTATTAATGTTCCTTGTGTTGTTTCTATTGGTGTGTAATTTTCATCGCAAATATAAGCACCGTAAGAGCTTTTTTGCTCGTCAATCCCAAATTTATCAGAGAATGTTATTTTTAATATTTGAAAACCTCTATTTAAAGAATCTTTATCTACAACCTCTATATCTTCTCCAGTCCACGACATTTCGGAATCGTCAATTGTCTTTTCTCGAATGGTAGTCCACTGAACAACCTTAGTAACCATCCAATTTGGTATTTGGTCTATGGTTAACTTTTCGTTTTCGTATGCCTTGGCGTGCATTTCATAAGGCAAAAGGTCTTGTTGTTCAAAAACTCCACCTTTAATATTAGTATTTACTTCGTCTTCTCTGAATCCACCATATAATCTAATAAAGAAATCATCGGTATAGTCAGTAGACAAAAATATGCCCTCAAAAGTATATAAAAGGGATGAAGTAGTATCAAACCATAATACTTCCGATTCCCAACTATCGTACCCGAATGGGTCTTCCTCGTTAGTAAGTACTATAATTTTAATGTATTGAGATTTTAATCCATCCACTTCCCAATACTCATAACTCACATAGTCGTCAATATCGTTGTACGAATCGTAATCAAATTCAAAAATAGTCTCTCCTGTATTTGGATTAACAGCATAAACTTTAGCTAAATCTAAATCAGAAGCAGAATCTAATCTTATCTGAAAAACATTAGCTCCATCAGAATCATATCCATGCAAACTAACCCCTGTTGCTCTTGGTGTTAGTATTGTGCCGTAGTAATTAAAAGACACATCCCACATGTCTGTGTTTGGGATATATAAATCTAAATTTTGAACATATAATCTTTGAAAAGACAATAAATTCAGATTTCTTTCTTGGGTTATTCTCCATTCAAAAGTATTAGACAAATCTTCTATTACTTGAAAGAAATGCGAATATGCTAATGGTCTGTCTAAACTGTCTCTTACCTCGGCATAGTAACAACCATAATCAAGGCTAATGTCATAATAAGCATCAATAAAAACATGCCCTTCGCTTAAAACATTTGAAATAAAAGGAACAGTAGCAACAGTTTCTCCATCCAAGGTGTGCCCAAATCTTCCATCACCAGCTCTACGGATATGCAAAGTATAAGAATCGGTATCGGTTGGCTGTATTTTAGCTTGAACTCTTAAAGGGTCTCCAACTCCAAATGGTTGATGCCACTTCATCATATATGGAGCGTATTGGCTAGGGATAATATTTTCCCAAAGCAACGGGTTTAGAGTTGAAAAAGCAAGTTTATTGGTTAATATCATATCCTTTAAGTTCTATTTGTTTTTTCATTTTAAGCATAACAGAGAATGAAGCTTTATCTATGAATCCTTTAAATATTTCTCCTGTATCTACATTCCTTAATACTATTAGAGTATATGGGTAGTCTCCGCTTACATCTAACATAGTTGTAATTTCTTTACACACATCAGCCGTAATATTAATAGGATTGTATAATAGTTCGGAAGACAAACTATAATTAGTTCCTTCCTCTACAAATTCTGTTTCAAAGTCAAATTTACACAATAAATCGTGATTATAATCAGCACTTTGCCAAATAAGTTGATTATTATTTCTCCATGCAGAGTGAGCTAATATATTTTTGTGTGCAATAACAAGCCTTTTAGGGGAATATGCAAGGTTAAATACCGTTGCGTTGTCTAAGTCGCATCTAGTTATTGTTACATTTCTATAAAGACTATGAACATTAGTATAATTCTCTTCACATGCAAACATATAAATGTTAGTATCTCCTTCTTTTGAAGTTCCTTCTTCGTGCATAGAACTAACCATATATTCCTCTATTTGTGTTGGAGAGCAAATAAAATCTAAAACTAAGTCGTATTCTTTTTTCTCTACAACATTGGGAGTTTTTATAGTATATGTATTCTTGCATAACGGTTCCATCTGCCCGTTTTTTTCATCTTTAGAATTTACGGAGAAGCTAGTTCCTACTATTACATTATTATAAATATCATCTACAGAGACTTTCTCCTCAATGTTATTACAAGGAATAATCTCTTGTTCAATATCATTCCTATAAGCATCAAATACAAGTCCTATATTAATCTTATCATCCTCGCATCTTATTGATATTGGAGTGATAATATTTAAGTTCTTAAACAGCTTATCTAATGATACTTTTATCCTTTGTTCTTCTAGTTGTCTTATAGCCGAAGAGCTTGTAATTAAATCTAATACTGGTCTTGGCACATAATAATTAAAATCAAGAATAGAATCATCGCCATAATAATCGGTGTATATCTTTCTTAATATCTTATTTATAGCCCATTCAAATGTAACTCCTCTTATTTGATAGTTTTGTTTAGGGCTTGCTGCCATTTCCCAAATATCAATAAAGGCTTCTCTAATCCCGTTCATTGGGATATATGGGTCTGTATATGTGTCTCCACTTGATTGCTTATAGACAAGCTCTATTACATCTCCTTCGATAAACTCTCTATCAATAGTAACATCGCATTTATATGTTTCTCTAGTAAAATTACCATTTACATATCTATACGGCCATATTCTTAATGGATAATATGGATAAACAGTATCTATATTAGAAATAGCTTCTTCATAGTCTCCAGCAGTAGCCCAATATCTATTTCTAGTTAAAATTAATCTCCCTACAGGTATTGCCCCATATAATCCCTCTTGAGCAATATCAAAATCAAGAATTAATCTGACTTTAAGGCGACCAGTTTTCTTTATTCTAAATTTACACCATTCGTAAGGTGCACCATCATCTTTTGTAAATTCAACATGTTCAGAATATTCTCTATTAACTCTAAACCCTCTTATAGCCCATAAATCTATTTTAGGCGCAGGAGGGACATCCCCTAATGCTAATTCTCCAACTCCTAACTGTATTTGATTTGTAGTCTCTCTAGTTAATCCGCTATAATTAATAAGCTGAACACCATCGTCTAAGTCTAAATCAAACTGATACTCTGTGTCTTTATAAGTCTCTATCAATTGAGCCACCCCTATTTTTTCAACAGGTATAGTTACAGAATATGTCTTAGGATTACGAGAGTATTCTGAAAACTTTAAATCAACTATAATAAAATCAGACAAAGATAAATTGTTGTTCTGAACTACTACTTTTAATTTTGCTTGCGCTCCGAATCCATTAGCATCAAATATAGATTTCAGATATTCTGCATCACTTCCAAAGAACTCTAATTCAAAGCCTATTTCTCTATCCATTCCGTGATATTCGCCACGAGATATACCTATAGCTTCATCCTCCCACCCTTTCGGGTCGATTTCTACCTTTCGCTCTACATTATTGTATATAATATAGTATTGAACAGGCTTATCTTTTTGAAAAAATGACTTAAACTTGTTTGGCACTTAACTTCATTATTTTTTTATGCTCTGAATCAGAAATTGTTGAAAACTCGTGAAATAAAGTAAAAGTCCACATTCCGCACTTGCATTTATGAAATGTATTCTTAAACATTATAAAAGTATTTATCTTTCCACATTTAGGATTAGGACAAGCCCACTTATTTATTCTGCATTTAAACATAGTACAAAGTTATAAAATTCTAATTACCACGCAAATGTTCAAGCATAGATTTTCTTGGGATGATTAAGCGTTGGTTTTTAATTGCTTTAGTATTCTCTTTTAATTCAGAGCTAATACCCATTAAAAGCTTATCACTATACCCATTATTACTCATTACTTGAATGTTGATAGCTTTATTTAATTCCATTGTCTCTAAAGCGTTTATATCCATACCTGCTAAAGGAGATTGTGCAATACTTGGATAAATTTTAGTTCCTTTTTTAAGAGGCATAATCGTTGGAGTGTCGGGAGTTAAAAAGAATGTTCCATCTGGTCGTTCTCCAACCTCCACTTGCTTTTCACTTACAAGGGCATTTGTATCGTATGGGACAGTACCACCTTTTTCATACGCCAACATAGATGCTCCAATTATAGAACTTTCCATAGCTGCAACTCCTAGAACTTGAGCTATTTGAGCCGCTCCACTTGCTTCAATTGCAGGAATTAAAACAGCACCTCCTATTGTTGCTAAAGCAGTTGCAGAAGCTACTTTTGTTGCAGCGTTAATAGCAGCTACAGCAAATGCTGTTTGTACTACTATCTTTGCTAACATCATGCTTTGTTCAAGCATAAATTGGTCTTTAGCAATTTGTTTTTTTTGCTCGGCTGCATACTTTTCTTGAGAAGTTTCTAAAGCTTGGATTCTTTCTTTTTCTTTAGCTGCGTCCTCTTTTGATTGAAGCCCTTTTTTTACTAAATCGTCTTGCTCTTCAATAGCTTCTTTGTTGATAATTTTCTCTTTTTCTAAAGATTTATCAACCGCTTCTATTTTATTTTCAAAATATTCAGCTTCGGCAATTTTCATCAATTTTAAAGCTGTTTCAAAACCTTTTTCTCTTATATCAAGCATCCTTTGTTGATGCTCTTTCTCCATATCTTCAAGAGTTTTATCCCTAAGCTCTTTTTGTTCTATGGTAATCTGGTCTGCATTTTGATAAGCCTCAAGTATCTTAGCCGTATTTTTTTCTGCATTCTCAAGTTCTCTTTTTGCATTTTCTATCGCAGCAGAATCACCACCAAGATAAGCATCATCTAAAGCCTTTTTCTTTAGTTCAACTTCTTTGTCGTATTCGTCATTAGCTATTTGGATTTTCTTTTGAGCTAATTCTTGTTTTATAGCTAATTCATTGTTAGCTGTTATTTTTGATTGAGTAGATGCAAAAGCTTCATCAGACAATCTTTTATTTGTATCACTTTGAAACAAATTGTAGATTATGCCTTGTTGCTCTTTTATCCTTGCAATTGTGCGCTCTCCATTTGCTCTATCGTATTCAACTCCTTTGACTCTAGCTTCTTCTTCTGCCAAAGCTTCTAATCTTTGAATGTGAGCTATTCTAAGGTTCACGCTTTTATCAAAAGCATCTCTTTGATTATCGTTTAATGTTTTATTGTAAGCATCTTCTGCTATAAGCGTTTCTTTACGAAAGTTTTCATCAAGAGTAGTTTTAACTTGGTTGTATTGAACCGTGGCTTTTATTCCTTCTTTTGAATTTTCTCCAAAGTATTTGATATTTCTGTCATAAATAGCTTTTGCTGTTCTTGTATCTGCCTCGTATTTTTCTTTTCTATCAAAATCAGATTTCTTTTTGTCTATGTCAGCTATTGCGGCAATATCCGATGTGTATTTGGTTAAAGCATTTAATCTTTCAGCATAATCCATCTGTATTTCTTGAGTATTTTCTTTCTCAATTAATTGCGCTTGTTTTGCCGAATCTTCAACTAATCTAGCTCGCAATTCGTTGTAGTAAATTTCTTTCTCGAATTGTTCTTTAATGGTGCGTTCTCGTGCTTTTTTGCCTTTTTTATCATCAGGTCTTTCTATTGCAAGTTCTGATTTGCCTAACTCTGAATTGTACGCATTTTGAAGTTTTGCAATTTGCTTTAATTCATCCTTACTTGATGTATAAAACCGAAGTGTTTCATATTGTTGTTTTGTCATTTTACCAGAAAAAGATGTTCCATCTAATTCAGAAAATGCTCTAAACCTCATACTTACTTCGTCTAAAGTAAATTTCAATTCATCCCTAGATTTTCCTGTTTTTTTCTCTATTGATTTAAGAAGCCCATCTAAATTTTTATCAAAATTCATCAGGTTTGTTTCTGTAACATTATCTTCTTTAATACCTAATATGTCAGAAATTGCAGCTCTTTTAGCCCCCCTTACCTTATCTTGATTTTTAATTATATCCTCACTTATTTTTTCAGCGTTTTGTAAGTGTCCTTGAGCTACTATTAATTCATTATAGAACTTCATTATTTCTGTCGATGCAGCTTTTACATCAACAACTCCATTTTTTTCTATTAGCTTAATGCTTTCTTTAGGGAGCAGGTTTCTAATTTTATTATATTCAGATAATGCTCTTGATGAATCTTTCCAGATTAGATTTGTCATTTTACCTTCATCATTATACACAGCTTGCCCTTCGGTAACAGCTAGTAATACGCCTTTTATCTGCATCATATCACTTTTGAATTTTCCAGTTTTGCCTTCTGAATCCTCCATAGCTTTATTAAACCCTTTTTGAGCTAATTCAGCAGCGTTTAAGGCAGATGTGGCATCCCATAAGTTATCTACCAAATCAGCGATTTCATCGCTATAAGCAACAACTAATGATACAGCTACCATTAAAATAGCATTTAGCCCCAACAAAGATTTGCCAAACATAGCCAAAGCCTTCATATTCCCCAATCGTTTACCAGTATCATCAACCGAGTTAGCTAATTGTTGGAATTGCATTGTAAGCGGTAAAATATTATTCGATAACGACATAATAAATACCCTTGCAGAGATACCAGCATTAGGAAGCTCCGACATAATCATAGTTAACGAGCTTGTTTGCATTGCCAAGCCACCAACTTGTGATTTTGTAGATGCCATTTGGTTTTGTACCTCTTGCATACCACGAGCAGCTTTGTTGTACTCGTTAAGAGCCATTTTTGTAGCTGTTTCGTCTTTAACCTTGGCAAAGGCTAAATTCATGTATGCAAGGCGCAATTGTTCGATACGAGCTTTTTCTTGTTCGTAGGCGGTATTCATTTTGGCATTTCTAGCATCTAGTTTGGCTGCTCTTGCTGCATCGGAAGCTTCTTGTCTTTGTTTTATTGCTTCATCTCTAGCTGCTCTTTCTTGCCTTTTTTGGTCTATCTCTTGTTCTTTAAGCTCAAGCATACCAAGTTCTTTGACAATTTTATCAACATCAACATTTTTAATCTTAACTCCTTTAGATGCTAAAACCTCAAGTTTGTTTATGATATTATCAATAGAACCAGCTACTTTATCAAGATTGGCTTGCGATTCAGGACTTAACTTTATTTCTATCGGCATATCGTTTTTGTTTTTCTGTTAATAAATCTATTGCTAAAATATACTCGGCTACTGTCGATTTTAAATTCAACTTTTCGTAACCTTCATTGTCATTAATTAGCTGTATCTTTTTGAGGTAATCAGCCTTTGTAGCTGGTTTTTCCTCTTGCTTATTTTCTTTTAATCCTTCTATTGCTTCATCAAGGTTTAATTTGATAGTAGCTTGTGCGTTTTGCAGCTCTTTTAACGCTCTTTCTTTTGTTTTGGCAGAATAACCCATCCGCTTCATTTCATCCCTTACAATCTCGCTATCTCGATGATTTAAGATGGTTTGGAAGTTAACTAGAACTATCAATCTAGTTCTTAGCCTTTCTATCTTATTTGTTTCGGATATTTTATTCTTAATTGCGTTGTTGCTAGTTAAGCTCAAGTATTCATTGTATATCTTTTCGCTTGCTTTTTTGATTGTACTAGCTCGAACAGGTAAAAACGATTTTTTATATCCTTTGTAATTGCCACACGAAGCATCTATGTATCTGTAAAGCGGAAACTTATAGCAAGTAGTGTATAAATTCAACATTTCTAGCCACACTAGGCACGCATTCAATGGTTTCAACATAATACCAATCTTGGTCTTTGTATAGATATACGCTTCGTTTAAAGCGTTCGATATAACTGATAGCTTCTCTTTTAGCTTGCTCATATTTCTTGTCAACTTTTGTTTTTGTACAATTACAGCCCATTTATGTAGTCGTTTAGCTTTGTTTCTAACTCCTTTTCAATCTTGCGTTCTAATTCCTCTGTATTCTCCTTTGTTAATCCATGAAACGCTGCTGGATTAGCATCTAGTTTATTTTTATGCAAACTATTAGTATCAACTTCATATTCTCCGAGTAAGTTTTGTCGAACATACATTTGATTCCACCAATCGCCCGAATCTCGCAAACTCCAATTTCTTTGATTACCAAATAGAGTTCCTTTTTCTAGTTTCTTTTGAATAGCAAGAGGCGTATATTCTGGTGTACTTTCGCCACTAGGATATACGCCTTCACTTAATTGTTCCTGATTTTTTTCTACAATAAATGTATAATTTTCTTCAACACAACTATTCAGCAGTTCCTCGGCTTTCGCTTTCAGATTCCTTAACC
Organism: uncultured Candidatus Saccharibacteria bacterium; assembly: GCA_964450345.1. Lineage (GTDB taxonomy): Bacteria > Patescibacteriota > Minisyncoccia > Phycocordibacterales > PALSA-1337 > JAPLZH01. The sequence goes on from CAYVEL010000007.1 coordinate 34,242, forward strand.
TTTTTAGCTGTTCTACTAACTCCATTTGTTGTATTGTATAAATCAGTTAATACCTTTTCAGCCTTTTTAGGCTCAACCCCGTTAATCAAAGCTTCGTTAGTAAATAATACCGCCAAAAACTCTTCTAAAGGTTGTTTGAATAAATGGGCTGAAACTGTTCCTTTCAGCCCATTATTTAGTTTTATGCTCATTAAACGGCAGTAACGGTTGCAGTAACAGAGTTAACAGCTTCATAACCTCCATCTACGGCAGAACCAACATCGCCAGCAGCAAGTAACTTAGGAGATACTAAAGTGGCAGTACGAGAACCAGCAGTTACAGTTAAATCAAATTTACCTGTAGCAGAGTTGTAAGCAACAGCCGATGGAACAACAGCAGCACCAGTAGAAGCATCAATTACGCTCCACATTCCAGCAACTTCAAGTTCTGATTCGTAATCGGTAGCTAAGTTTACATCAGGGTTTCTTTGAGAAGCAACAGCGATAGATATTTTAAGCACACCGCCAGTGCCTGTAAGAACTACATTGTTTACACCTTTCAATTCTTCATCGAAGTTAAATCCGTCTAGTCTAACAGATGCTAATTGCTCATCAGAGAAGCAGCCTTCGTCTTGGAATTGAATTGTAAGAGTACGCTTAGTGCTTTCTCCTTTTTTACCTACTTTTACTTGGTTTACATGTACCGATGCTTTATTACCCATAAAATCGCCACTAGCGTTAGCGTAACCCAATAAAAGGCCAGTATCGGTAATTGCATAACAACGCAAAATAGTGTTACCATTAAATTTGCGAATTTCTTTCCATAAAGCAATTCCGTGGTCTTCTGTTTCTGCATCAAAAGTGTGTTGTTTTTCAACATACTGAGTGATGTTTCCATATCCGGAAGTTACTTTAGCAACAGCTTCCGTAGAATCTGTAAAGTCAATAACTTGTGGAAGATAGAAAATTCTTTGAGGTAAGTCCTCAATTGTTGCATCACGAAGAGCAGTTTTAAATAAATCTTGAGTTGCTAAATCGGCAGCATCGAACTTTTGTGATTCAAACGCCAAGATAAACCCAACAATGTAATTAAAAGTGTCTTTAGAACAATCCTTGCGCCCCACATTACCGTAGGAAGTGCTGCAAGAAGCACGATTTAAAATTGTTGACATAGTTAACAGTTTTTGATTTTTAATTTAATATTTTTTAGAATTAAGACATCTAACTTATCTTCAAAACTAGAAGCTTCTGTTTTATAGGAATGATATTGCTCAAAATCAAACTTAGAGTTAGAAATAAAACTTACATTTTGATTGTATTCTAAACATGAACTAAGGCTATCCATAAGAGGAAACAATGTGCGTTGGAACGAATATATATCTCGATTCCGTGCAGACAAATCAAAGCTTGCTAAATTGCATAAAAAAATCTCTTTTATCTCTACATCAGTCCATATTTTAGTTCTGTTTGAATAACGAACATTTGAACCACTTGGAATAAAAATAAAAGGGTAAACTTCTTTTGCACTTAGCTTAGTTGTTACCGTTGTAACAAACTCATTCTTGGTAGATAGGTAAAACAATAAATTGTCTAAGCAAACTTTTTCGGAATTAGTGTCTAAAACAAAATCTCCATTTTCATCTATCAAAAATGTTTTCTCCCTTATTCGTGTAAGAAACGCATCGGTAAATAAATCTTGAAGTAATATCATATTCCAAATCTATTTCTAGTTTCTATTAACGAATAAGCTTCATACACGCCTTGTTTAGGGGCTACATATACTTCGTCATGCTCGTAAGTTTCTGTGTTATCAGAAAGCCACAAATAAAAGCTTTTAAGCTCTTCACACATATAGTTCCATGCTCTAATTTGCTCCAAAATAAAGCTAGTGTTATTAGCTTCGTCTTTTTTAGCAGTAGCAATACCTGTTCGGGTGTTAGCCCTAAACATTTCGTCCATAATAAACCAATAAACATAATTAGAAGCAGGGCTTGTTAAATTATCTTCGTCAAATAATCTATCAACCAAATCTTGCCATTTTTGTTCTAGTTCAATAGGATTTTCTTCTAAAACAGAATTATTATAAGCAGTGATAAACTCCTTTGCTAAATCTTTGCCAAGCAATTCTTTGTAGAACTCTAGCTCGTAGAAGTCTATGTTATTCTGAATAAGAGTTTCGTCAGATGTTTTAATGGTAGGGTTTGCACCATTACCTAAACCATCCGCTATCGGAACTTTTACAGGCTGCTTTTTAAAGTATTCAGGAGTTAATATCATTGCTTTAGTTTTAAAGAAACTCCCCCGATTAAAGGGGAGCTATTTTGTTTTACTCTTGGTATAATTTGAGTTCTGCATTTAGAACTCTAGTTACACCTGTACCTGTACCTGTAAGAACAATTTTATAATTACGGTATCTATTAGCAGTTGCATTAGATATAACTATTACAGTATCTTTACTCGTACCTTTCCAGTTTACAGCAGAACCAATAGTACTCCAATCGCCTTTTAACTCTGATTTTTGACCGTAAACTTGAGCAGCGACATTAGTATGATTTCCACTAACTGAATCAAGTTTAATAGCAAAATCTTGAGTAGTAGTAAAATAGTTTCCTGCTTTGAACAAAATATAACCAGCAGTTGTATTAGTAATACGAGTAACTGTATTTGTAGCAGAATAAGCACCAGCACCATATACTTTAGGTGCTTCAATAGAAATGGTTGCAATTTGAGCCGAAGCTATAACTCCAAAACACATTGCTATGATAAATAATATTAACTTTTTCATTTTTTGTTTAGTTTTTTTCGACCTCTTTTAGTCGGATTTTTAATTTGTTGTTCAGGTATTTCAGTTTGAGTTTCGGGAGCAGTTTCACTTACTTCCATATTCTCTTCTGCAACTAATTCTTTCTCAATTAAGAGTACAGTTTCGGGAGCAGTTTCACTTAAATAGCCCTTCTTTATTAAACTTAGAGCTAATTCGTCAGGCAAGTGGGGCATTACTGTACCCACTGGTCGCCTGTCAAATTGTTTAATGACATAACAAATCATTAAGCTGCTGGAATATTAATTGCCGCAACAGCAGCGTTAACATCAGTTACCTTAATAACAGCTTGAGTGTCTAAATTTCTAATCAAGAATTGAACTCTTGTAGAAATGATTGCAGATTGTTTGTCATTAAGAGCATCGTTAGCCAACAATTGACCCATTTGAAGCTTCAAAGAACGCTTAGTTCTAATCTCTCCAACTTGAGAATCCATTACAACCATTGTGTTAGCATCAATTTTCTTAGTAGGAACGATAGTTAAACCACCCAAAGTAAAGTTTCCGAAGTAATCTTTATTAATAATAGGTTGTCCGTCATTATCTTTCAATTTCTTCATTTTCAAGAAATCAACATTGTTCAAGAATACCAAGTCAGCTTGATAATTACCATCAAGGTTTTGGATTTTACTTGAAATAACATCTACTAAGTCAGCAACATTAGCTTTTTCAACTGAATCGTCATAATCAGCATCAGCCCAAGCAGTAGCGTAAGCTAAGATACCTTTGATATGTTGAACTCCAGCAGGAGCTAAACCATCGCCATCTAAAAGTTGGCTGTCAGCAAAAGCATTAATACCAATAGTTAATTGGTTAATTAATCCAGCAGCAAAATCTGGAATATCTTCGTAAACCTCAGTGTTTACAGATAATACAGCTTGGATTTTAGCGTACTCCATGAAGTAAGCAGAAGCAGAAGCCGAATCACTATCAGAATTTCCAGTGCCTTCGCCAACATAGTTAGCCGCAGATGTATAAGAACCTTCTGTATATCCAAATTTAGATTTATCAGACATTTCAGATACACTTCTGAATCTTTGGATAAATGCGTTACGAGTTGTTGGAGTCCATACTACACGAGTATCAAGATTTGTACGACCTACAGTGTCGGTATTAGCAGTAGAAGCAATTGCACTAATAGCTTTTAACTCAATTGATTGTTTGCCGTTTTTATCCAAGTAAGATTTTAACTCTGCAACATTGTTTACTCCAAGAGCTTTAATCTCTTGTGTAAGAATTTCTTCGGCAGTAGCAGAAGCATTGTTAGAACTAGAGTTGTTTTTAATCTCGTCAAGAGTTAATTGTAACGCATCAAATTTGGCTGTGTATTCTTTTGATTTGTCAGCAGGAATGCTTTTTTTAAGGTCTTCAAAGTCTTGCTTAGAAACCCCACCTTGTAATGATTCAATTTTATCAATCATTGCGTTGTGAGCCTCAGCAAAAGCTTTTTCTTGTCCTTCAAGACCTTCTAAAACGATTTTTTTCATTGTTTTTAAATTTTAGTTTTCAAATGTAAATTTATTGAACATAGACTTATTAGTGCTTGGCGGCTCAATATGAGTGCTTGGCGGCTCTTCGTCTTTTGATTTTACTGATAATGTTGGTGTAGCATAATTAGAACCGAATACAACAGCCGAACCTTCTGCTACTTTTGCTTCTGTTACAGCGTAAAAATATCCATATTCGTCTGCTACCTCTTTATTTACAGCCATCGGATAGTATTTATCCCATGCAGCTTTTTCTTCGGCAGCCCATTTTTCTTCGGAGTTAACACATAGTTCGTAATTGACATATTGCATTCCAACAGAATGGTTATCTACCCATCCGTTTTTATACTGAACAAACATTTTTTCATTTCTGTTTGCATATATGGTTGTGTCAAATATTAATGCCTCTGTATTTCCTTCGTATGGATAACCTAGCGACTTCCAAGACATGCTTTTGGTACTTGCTATTGCTTCGGATGAAATTACATCTTCAAATCGTCTGCTATGGTTGTCAAGTAATTTTTTCTTATTGTTATCAGATAATGATTTTTTCCAAATTCCTTTCACATGCATATCCATGTGTGAATCTATAAGGTTAGTAGTATTAATTACTACTTTTACATTTATAGTCCCATTATCTAATTGTTCGCTAACAGATTCAGATTTTACGACTTCTTCTCCTTTAAAAGAAACGCTAACAAAAGGGATAGAATCAGCCTCTTTAATAGCAGACTTTCTTTGCATCATAATAGATTTCTTATTATCTATCAAATGCTTATGAAGCTCTTGTATTGAATTAAATTCCATTACTTCTTAACTATTTGTTTTGTTTTTAAAGCTTTATCTTTTTTATCTTTGATAGCTTTTATTTCTTCTTTGTTCATCCTAATCCTATTTGAACTCTCCATTCTTCCCTAGACATAAATTGTTGTCCTGTTACTGGGTCTGGAGCTGTTAAGTTTGGTAACGATTGTCCTGCTGCTTGTAATGATGCAGCTTTAGACATTTGACTATCTTTATAAATATCTGTATGTGAGAAATCTCCTTGTAATGTAAAACCTTGGTTTGATGCTCCAACCATTACCAACCAATCAGCTCCGTAATATTCAAATGTTGGTATAGCACTTTGAGTATAAAGCTTTGCCATTAATTCGGTAACAAGTTTATATCTTGCTGCATCTGTACCCATAAGTTCCGAAGGATAACCATAAGCATTGCAAATAGCTTTGATACACATTTTGCAGCTATTTACCATATCCATTTCGGTAATAGGTGCTGTTAATCTAGCAACAGAACCTTTGGAAGTTAGAATAGCATCTCTTGTTTGCGCTTTTCTTAATCCCATGCCATATTTCATGCGTTCTAAGAGGCTTTTTTTTTCTTCTTGAACTAAAGTGTTAGTTCCAGCATTTATCCCATCATGACCTAAGAAAATAGCGTTTCTAGCCCCGCCTTCGCCATACAAACCACACAATACTTCCCAAAGTATAACATAAGTAGATATTTGTTGGCTTAAAGATGCTAGGCGGCTATCTCCCGATGTTTCGTTAATAAATGATAGTCTATTATCATTAATAACATAAACTTCATCAGGTGTAAGTTCTAGTATTTTCCCATCTACATTGACTATATACTTTTTAACAATACGATTGAATAATAAATCTACGCCTAAGTCATATTGTGGGTCTATTCTGTGATTTGGTATTACATAATAATCTAATCCGCCGACTGAATTTTTGAACTTTCTAACATAAGCCTTTCCGTAAAGCTTACACATAGTATCTAATCCTCTAAAAAATAGCTTGAAAGACTGTCTTGGGTTCGGTTGTGCTAATTTACCTAGTACTTCTCTAGTTTTAGGTGTATCAACCTCTTTACCATCTCTATCAATAGCGTAAACTCTTAGATTAGCCATTGCATTAGCCGATTCTCCGATAACAGTAGATACAACATCGCACTGTTTGTAAGCTTTTTGAATCCCTACACGAGTGCTACAATCTATCGCATAATTAGAAGAACCTATCTTATTGATAATCTCTTCCCATTGCGCATTATAAAGTACATTTTCTCGTATATTACTCTCGTTTAAAGCCATATTATTATGTTAAATAAGGACAAAAATAAAAAATAATAGTGGTTAGTATTGTATGTTTTGATATTATGTTTATATTTGCATATAAATATGTACCAATATATATGAATGTAAAAAAACTAGCTTCGGAATACGACTTAAAAAAAAGGCAAGAGCTTGCTGTCAGAATGCGGAATATTAGAGTTACACTTCTGCTTTCTCAAAGAGAAATGTCAATTAAAAGTGGATTGCATAGAAATGTTATATCTAGGATTGAAAATGCAGAAACGGTTACTGGACGCTCTGAAAGGGTTTATTTTTTTCATCTTAATTATGAACTTGAAAAATTGAAAAACAATGGATGAAGTATTACATATTTTAGAAAAAGGCATTTATAGCCTAAAAAATGATATTATAGTTGCTGAAAGTTTATTGAAAGATGCTCAAGAAAGAATTGAATATCATAAAAAGTTTATATCTAACTGTAATAAGGGAATAAAAAGGCTTGAATATTATATGGAATTAGAAGAAAAAACAAAATATTAAAACTGAAAAACAATGAAAAAACTATTTTTAATTCCGATAGTACTTCTATTCATTTCGTGTACTCACAAATATGACATAGAATCAACTCGAACTGAGTATTTGAAATATTCTAGCGAATACTATCTAAATGATGTTGATGTTAAAGTATATTCTTTTACAGGAACACATACAGAGCTTGAGGATGAATTAAAGCCAATATATACGGAATATTACGAATATCCTTATTGGGTTAAAAGAGTAATTACTAAGAAAGTTTTAAATAAGAAATAAGCCCTAGGTTGCTTGAATTAAACTGCTGCGTAAATGCCATAGCAGAGTGAAGATGTAGAATGTTACTAAATTTCAAACTAGGGTAATATTTTGGAGGGGATTTAGATACATAAACCGTAAGCATTAAAAATCATGGCGGAATTTTACATAAGGCATTAAAAAGGAATGGCTAGTTTCATTACGATTCTAGCCATTAATTTATCTATTAACCAAGTGTAGGTATTTCTCTACGCAAACATACCTAGTGGCATCTATACCGTGGTTAAACTTATCTATCGGGCGATTAATATACATTCCATTTACTTTGTCGTTAGTGTAATTCTCGAACTCCATACGAGCCTTTTTAAATATCTCGTTGTTATCTCTCCAAACTACATGTAATCGGAACATTTTCATCAAAGATATCCCCAAAACTATCTCTTTCTTGCTTGTTTTATAGAAATCGTAGTTCTTGGCATCTTTGTATTTGTACAGGTTAAGCATCTCAACAAAAGCTTCATCTTTATACTTATCCGAGCTATCACACACTATATTCAAGGCAGGAACATCTAATTTGCCATATTTCTCCTTCTGCTTCTCTTGGTAAGCATCCAAAATAGGTTGAACCATGTAATACAAGTGCATAGCAGTTTCGCAAGGGGAGTAAGTATGGTATTGAATAAATAAATCCATACCTCTTTTGCCTACCTGAACTAATACCGAACTATCCGTTGTGTAGCCAAAATCCAATCCGAAAGTAGTTTCTTCACAATCATCTGGAAATTCTGGTACATACTCAACATTCGGGAATATAATTCCTTCCTCAGGGCATCTTTCGCCCATAAAGTACACTAGGAACATTCTTCGGTTAATCGTGTTGTATTTTAAATTCTTCTCATTTATGCTGCGTTCCGATTCGGATACTTTCCAAACTTTCTTTTCAAAGTCAAAATCTTTAAAATCCCAAGGGCTGTATGACATTAATCGTTCAAGTACGGCTTCGGGGCGATGCTTGTTATCCAAGATTGTAGTCTTAGTAAACAGAGTCCTTTCTCTTCCTTCCCAATCAAATAAGAAATGGTATGTTAATTTAGGATTCCAGTCGAATACAGCCAATTTAGTACAACGAAGTAGTAATTCATCAACAATTTTAGGGTCTTGGTTATCTAAAGCCTCGTTAAAGAATATTACATCACTTGCTCCTTGCTCTACTCCATTCTCAAGACCTCTAAACTTAATTATAGACCCAAAAAGGTTATATTCGGGTGCTTGCCCTTCATTTCTTGCATTCTTGGGGCTGTAATGACCTATAATCTTCATGCAGTTGACAAAATCGGTATCGTAAGCCGTTTCCCGACATGCCTTTAAAGTTGTTCTGTAAACAAAGATATTCAAAGGATTCTTCCTGTAATACTCCAAGCCACACAGCCAAAACATAAAATGCCAAAAATCATAAGTCTTACTAGACCTACTAGACCCCTCGTTTAAGATATAACAGCACAATGCAGAATCTTCAACAATCTTTCCGTTTATCTCTCGTTTCCTACCTACCCATTTCCCATCTACATTATCCATCCTCTGAGAAGTATAGAACTTCATCATAGTTTCACATAGTGTATTTGGGTCAAAAGTATATGCCATAATTTAATAATTTTGTACTGACATTAACACTTCAAGTAATTTTACAAAATCTGATACATCCATTGTTTTTTGAGTTCCAAAACTATCCTCAATTATAACTACGCATTCGTCATCTTTTGGTGTAAAAATTTTATACCCTAAACATTCGTAACAATCATTCATAATTATTTATTTAAAATTCAGTATTTAAAATCGGTTTAATATTCTTATCAAAATCTCTCTTGTCAATCTCATAGTTTTTACTTCCTCCAAAAACAAATATATCTGGGCTAATTAAAAACTTATTCTCGGAAACTTTACATATTGCATTTATAGACTCCAAATGATTCAATCTCTTATTAACAGCTCTTGCATCCTTAAACCCCAACATGACAGCCAAGTCCTTCTTTAAATCAGGAGAAATATATACAAAGTTATTAAACTTGTTCGTGTAAGATGAAATTAAAGTCAACAATTCAAATTCTCCCCTATGTTCCATCTTCAACAAGTAAGGCATACAATAACTCATATTCAACAAAAGAAAGTTTATTGCCATAGCATCCCTAAAAACCTCTCTAGTCTTTTCGGTAGCTAATATCTCACCATTGCTATTCATTTGGTGAACCGTTACTTCTTTTATCTTAGGATTGCCCATGAAATCAACTTTAAATTAAACCCCAAAGATACACCAAAATGCAATAATTATGCACCGCCATGCAACATTTTGACATTTTCAGGTATCTCGAGATACACATAAATGCACGATTTCTGCATTTTCAGATACATGCTACACTTGATAATCAAGCTTTTAACTGTTTTCCCTTCTATCTATATTTACTTAGCTCATTTTTTAACTTAAAGATTATAAACAAAACTAATATTGAAAGTCCGTTTTTTGATGGTGAAAAATTATTTGAAGGGTTGAAAGGGGCTTTTGATTATAC
>CAYVEL010000008.1:0-32924 GCA_964450345.1 uncultured Candidatus Saccharibacteria bacterium
CTGAGGTTGAGTTCCTTGGCATTCCGTATATTTTACCATCAGGAGCTAAAATACCACCATACCATTTATTTGTACCTGATAGACTGCCAAAAGCTAATAAGTCTTTTAAGGCATATCCAAAAGCATTGCCGAATCTGAAAAGTCTGTTACCTGCTTTTAAAATCATAAAGTTAAATATTTATACCCTAGCAGTTCTACAAGGGATATTGTCGTCATAAAATTCATAAACATAAGTAGCACTCACATACCTCATGCCTTTCCAGCATCCGGTAAGTGCCGTTCCTGTGTAATTTACACCCGTCCAGTTACCGGCAGTAGTGATTGCGGTGATAGCTGCTGCTGGAACGTTGTAGATGTCCAAAGTTGCTACCAATGGGTAGCGTGTCCATTTGTTATCTTCGACACATTCGTACACATAGTCTGTTGTTGTATATCGCTGACACTGCAATCCCCACCCTGTTATTATAGTCGCAACTGGTCGTCCGTTTGTGTCCAGCCAATTAGCTTCTGTAGTAAGGTAATTCTTATAAGTTGTAGACAACGCATATACGTCTATAACGCCTATGTTGGGTGCAAATTCAGGGGCTCCTGTAGTTGCGTTTTTTCGAGCGCCAATAGGACGCTCTTCACCTAAAGCCCATGTGCTCACATCTACAGCAGAAGCATTTATACCTCCAGCTCTTACCTCATTAATAGCCCCTGTAAGTATTTTGGAGGTAGTGTTTAAGGTACTGACTGTTTTAGTGTTTACAAAGTAACTGAAGAAATTAGAAAATGTCCATTTCTTCTTTGCAAAACCCGCTGCACTATCCTCCATCAAAAACACATCAGCATCAGCAAACGTGGTTTTTTCGGTAATGGTTGAATACTCGTTTGCGGTATCTTTATGAATAGCTTTAGCATTTTCTTGTGCTAACCCATCCTGTACATTTGTAGCCGTTATCCCATCAAACGGAATTAAGCTAGTACCCGCCGCTGTAGCAGCTGAGCCAGACGCCGATTGCATTGTAAGCGTTTGCTTGCTCACAGTAGTAGCAACTACTACGCCATCAGCCCTTACTATTGCAAACCCTATCTGAGCCACTTCTACACTTACCAGTGCCCCGCTTGCCGCTGCTACCGTGTTCGCATTAATCGCAGCTTGTGCAGCGTTTTGATTGCTGTACTGGGCTGTGTCCATGATAGCCAGATATCTGGCTGCGTTTGTGTTGCCGTCTTGTTTGGTAGCGTAAAGGCGATACACTCCGAATTTACCCGAGTCTAAAAGTGTTGGAGTTCCTCCAACGTTGTATCGCGGTGCCAGATTAGCAGCTAAGGTATTCAAAGCCCACTGTCCTGAGGCGTTCAAATAGTCCTGAATCCAAACCACGCCTACGCCTGCTGTATCGGTAATATCTGCCGATAGCCCATGGTCAAGCAATTCAGCATTTCCGCTGATAGCTACCTGGGTATTTGTATTGGCCACTACCACATTACCGCCAGAGCCTACAATCTGAACGCCTATGGCTTTGTGAAGAAATCCGCTGACGTTTGTGTTGAAATTGAAATTATGTGACTCAAGAGCCACATAGTAAGTTCCGGATACGCCAGTAAACAGATAGAATAGCGGAAATTCGGTAGCATAATCAACCGATCCACCCGTTACAAGCACCCCTGCGCTATTTATTTTCGCATACACAAGTCCGTAAGATGCGGGAAAAGCCACAGACTGAGCCTCAAAAGTCACTTTTGTACCTTTAATGCGTCCGTAACCTGATTTCAGTAGATTAAAGGTACTGTCTGTTACCGAATGGCAGGCTCCGGCTTCCACATCAAACTTTACAAATCCGGTAGATGCCGAATCCGTCCAGCGGGAAAACAATTCTGTTAATGAAGAATAATTCTCATTTATAGCACCTATAATCTTTTTACTGGTAGTATTTAATCCGCTGAATGTATAATTGATTGCCTGATATACAAAGCTCTGTACAACTCTTAAAGCTGTCATAACTTTAGTATTTTCAGTACCAGATTCAGCTTCCGATTGTGTTGCATATGACAAATTGGCACCAGTTGAAGTAATAGCCCAATTAGCTTCTGTTTGCCCTGGAGCATTAACCCTTGCTCTTATAGTATCGCCTTGTTTTACTGACTTGGTGCCCAAAGTGCCAGCTACAGAAATAAACCAAATATCTGACTTCAGAATTGCACCCGAAGTTCCTGAACCTCCTGTCGTCGGAAATGAATTAGTAGAAGCGTCATAGTTTCCTCTGTCGTCGTAAAGCCCAATCACCGCATTATCAATGGCCGTTTGTTGCGCTGTAGATACAGGTTTGTCTACGTCGGATGTATTGTCTACATTTCCTAACCCAATTTCACTCTTAGTATATGTCGGTTTTGTAGCTGCTTTAGCCCAATCGTATACGTCAGATGCGGGGCGGGCATCTGAAAGCCGCGAATCGTTTGTTTTTACAATATCCGACGATTCAAGAGCATCCAGTATGTCATCTGCCGCATCGGCCACACGAGTTTTAGTATTAGCGCCCTCAGTTGTTTCATTTCGAATAACATTCCACGCACTTCGTGCCTGTTGTATTAATGTAGCTAAACTCATATTAATAATTAATTAAGGAAGTGGACAACTTGTTGCATCATAAACACGTGCGCCTGTAGCCGATACTGATAATCCAGGATACTGCGTCTGATAGTTTGCTGTAACATACGCAGCATAAGCCGTTACACGATCATTATAATCAGCAGTTGACATCTGCGCAATCTGCGTACTTGTCACAGCCGGATAAGTTGTACCCGATTGTGTGAATGACTCCATCAACGGAAACTCAGGAGATGATTGCACAACACCATTTACCAGTACATCTACAATTAATTTTGTGGCTCTTTTATAACCATTATTCGATAACGCCATTTTATTTAAGGCAGCTCTTCGCCACCCCCTCCATTTTGATAATAAATATATGTTGAATCTGTCTCTGGACTAACACCCAATAATTCAATTGACTGAATCGGGCGTGAATAATCTCCAGGTATTTGACCGGAAATAACTCCAGAACTATTTTGACCTATTACAATTGAACCTGAGGTAGTGTATGTCATACCATTATTATATGTTATTTTCACAACAACACTAACTGTCGAGGTGACATTATATGGCGTTGTTGCTTCAAAATCTCTACTAACTATATGAATAGATACAGGATTATAAATTAATGCCTTTTCACACACAAAATCCGTCCAGCGCGTATCATAAGTGATTATTTCTTCCACCACTTTTTCGCAAACAAAGTTTGTCCATCTTACATCATAAGTAAACTCCTGTTGCTCGATTGTATACCGTTTACCAGTAGCCTTGTATTTTTCCAGCAAACCAATAAGCAATTGCACATTGTAGGTCACACCAATAGGCACATTTACAATAAAGTCAACCGTTGTCTGATCGCCATCAGTGATGTATACCGTACGGTTGTAATTACCGAATAACCGATAATTAATGATCAATTCCATGTACATCACCTGGCAGGTAATGGCGGCCTGAAGCATAGCATCTTTTTTCCAGACTTTAATGGATGTATATAAATTTGTAAATACATCTGAAATGGGTTTTAAAAACACATCAAAACCCGAACGCATAAACGTTACAGAGAGCCACTTCAGCAATATATGGAAATCAATATTCATCAGATTTGTGTTTGTGGTTGATAAGTTACGGTAAGTGTGCCAATTTTAAACCAACCGTTTGTTGATTCGTAAGTTCCCCATAGTTCCGATTGAGCCACTGAATTAATACTAAGCCCCGTTATCTTAGGGTCTACTACTCCGGTAGCTGATTGAATAGTATCAAGGAACTTGGTAACATTGAACCTACCACCAAAAGCAGTATCATTCAATGTAGTTACATAGCTTTCTGCTGCTACATCTACCGGCTTAGTTATACCGTCTGTTATCAATTCGCCATCACTATTTAGCAACAACGGATTATAATTCACTGTCAAATTTATATCCAATGTATCCCCATCACCGGTTACTATCTTTGTCAACACTCCCGAATACTTTTGTTTCATCACATAGCTTTCAAGCTGCGTAACTTCATCATTTGACAATGAAGCAATTTCACCATTTGTTTCAGTGGCTACATACAGAAATACCTTGTATTTATTTCCGTCTGTTGTATCTTCTTTTTGCCGTACCGCGCGCCTCTTTATAATTTGAGCCGTTGTATCTGTTGTTGAGTACCCGTATTTAAATGTTGTTTCATTTAATACCAAATCATAACCCTTCTGAAATGCTGATAAAATAGAATGCCACCATGCATCATTTCCAATATAAGCTGCATCAATAGTCGTTTGAACTTCAGTTTTAAATGTGTCCAAAATCTGCTCAAAAACATTAATGCAAAAAGCAATAGCATAAAACATCAAACTGGTAGGTGCTACTGTGCTAAACAATGCATCATAACCATTACTTACTTGCGTATCGGTAAATCCATACAAAGCCTTTACTGCTGACTGAGAAATGTATGCATTTCCCAGTTCTGTCTTTATCGTTGCTATTGTTCGTGCCATTATTCAAATGTAAAATCAAATGTATAATCAAAAATTCCTGTAGCCGGTACCGTTATTTCGTAAATGCCCGTAGCCGGTTTATGCTTCCTGCCGTTCCACCATGAGACTAATTTTGAGTTTTCAGCATCTATTTTAAGCAATTTATCACCCACAGCCACAGTATCCGTAATACTTAGTCCATTTGCCACAGCTAGCTGATAGAGCATATCTGCATCACCGCAATATTGCATAGCTGCATCAATTAAGTTTTGTCCGGGTAATACAGTAATCACATTTGCATTTTGCTGTTGTGCGGCTTGTATTACTCTGCTAATGTCATTAACCGGCATGTACAATGCACTATCATACATCGTTGCCGGCTTCATTTTTCGTGAGTCAAACAACTTTACTACCGATGCAGAACTAACAGCAGGTACAGAATCAATACTAACCACATCGGTAATACTTATACCATTAAGCAATGCAGCTTCATAGGCTACAGAAGCCGAACCGCATTGCTCCATACATATATCCAATATGTTTTGTCCTGTTCTCATTTGTAATACGCTACTGTTTGGACATTGGGAATATTAATGCTCACTTTCTCAACAGTCATACCGTCTTTTACAAATTCCGACCGTATTTCACGGGCAAGTGCTTCACCATTGTTTTCTTCCAGATAATTATGAACGCCTACCCCTTTTGTCGGGTCCTCTTTCACTTCACCTTTCGAAGCCAATAAAATAATAGATTGATTCTGATAAGTAATATCACCCACTACTAGGTCATTGGTTACAACCCCGTTTTCATCTTTTACAATCTCGGTAACGAATGAAAAATCACTATTTAATAAGAAATCAACCATCGTTTAATTACTGTTTAATCAGTTCATTTTCGAAGTTAGAACGTATAGGCTGTGTAGCTGTTACATTCCAATCCAATGCCAATGGAGCACTATTACCTACAACTGGCCATGTATTCAACTGTGTTTTCAGCGTTTGCATATCTGCATATACTTTACCCATCCAGTCAATCAATGGTTCTATCTTTACCAACCCACCAAGGTCTCCACCATTAATCACTATTTTGGAGTATTCACTCGCCTGTATCATCATCCAGTCTTCATCCATTTCAATGCGTCCACACAATACATAACTACCAATGGCCGGAATACAAATCATCCCTTTTTCTCCTCCAGTAATAGGCTGAATGCGCACACCTGGTATTTCCGTTTCATCATCTACTACCAAGCATGTATTTTCCTGCTCATCCACCTCTTTTACCACGGCAAGCATTGTGTTTTTACGGTGTCCTATAAATTGCTCCAGCAACTTGCGTATTTCACTAGCTTCCATAATATCTAAGTGTTAGTATTTGCCTACCTCCATTTTGATCAAAACTGCCTTCAATGTTTTCTGTAAAATAAAATCCATTTCTGTCAGTATAATTAGAATCAATAACCTTAGCTACATAGCATTTTTCAAACATGGGTTCCAAAAAGCAGGTAATTGTACCCCTGTATCCTTTGAAATTCTCTTGTTTTTGCAGTTCATTAGCCAATTTTACAAGCAATGCATCCGACAATCCTGAACGTACACGTACATCCTTAATATTGTCATATTTGCTCGATTCTGACTTAGTGCGTTTTACTTTTCCGGTGCTGCTCTTTTCAGTCAAATGAATATGAACTTCACTTTCAGTAGTATCTTTTTTCAGCTCTTTATCCTCTACCGTGTTCCAACCTATTTTTACATTAACCGTTGGCTTACTTAAGTCTTGCTTACTTACCCCAACATACAATGTATCAAAATCAAAAAAAACAGATAACAAGCACTCTTTCGCAAACCAGTCAAGCACCTTCAATGCCGGTGCATTTTTGAATACTACGTTTTTCAAAGAAATGGATGGAATTCTGTCACTAAGAAGAATATCCGTACCACTTACCAAGTCAGACAATATCTGTTTTACTGTTGTAGTGGAATATGTTTTGGTAAACATCTTATCTTTTAGCTGATAAGTGTATCCCTCGCATTCCAGCACCAACGGTTTCGCATAATTAATGCGTTTTACAAATCCTTTGAATCTGCGTGTATTGTTACCATTATATCCCAATAATACATCTACCTTATCGCCTTCGGTAAAAATAGTTTTTTGCTTACTCAGATCGTTTTGAATGCTGCTCTCAGCACTTCCTTTCGGGTAGTCGGTTATCTCATTACTGTTATTTCTTATGTATGTTTTCAGTGGAAGTGTAATGCTGCATTCATCTTTATAGGATGAAACCCCACATTTCCACTTTACAGCCGATGGTTTTACGTTTTTCAGAATACCAATCGTTATTTCACTTGTCATCAAAAACATATCATTCAGTATAAGTAAGAGTATCAATAAAATCAGTTTCACAAACCATTACAAATGGCCTATGTCGAATATGTTTACCCTCTTGTTCAGGGAATTCTAAACTTTCAATAGACACATTTGGGAATCCGGGCATAAACAATTCCACAAGTGCATTAAGTAAACGTACCGACTGAGTACTTTCATAGATGTCTTTTAGTTTTCGAATCTTATCCTCTGGAAATTTATAATCAACCCCAGTCAGTACGCCTTTAATAGTAAACTGATAATCACCAACATTAAACTGTTCTTTTACTGTGCCAATTCTTTCAGACACCGCGGTTCGTATAATGGTTTTTTTACTGGTTATTCTTATAGTACAGCAAGGAATTTCTATCATCAAATCATCACTCACATACAAGCGTATAGGTAAGAATATCTCACGACCCTTATAATCTTCCATGTCGGTTGATGAAATACGAATACCCATATTCGTATAATCCTCAATCACTTCCGCATTGGCCGATTGTGTATTCACCCATTCATCAGGAATTTTGTAAGGTTCCTGAAAATAGTTATTATACAGTTGTAATATGTCTCTGTTTATCCAACTCATATCGCTGCTGCTGCTCCCTGGCTAAGTACGCGTGCAAACATTTCTAAAAACTTAGCTTCTATATCTGTCACTCCGTCATTAATAGTCTGACTGTTTACATTAATGCTATCCAAAAATTTCTGAACAGTGATATTTATCACTTTGGGGCCACCACTTGTTACGGCTTTATTTGCCGAACTGCTGGCATCTGCATTTTGAGCAGTATTTTTCGAAATATCCCGGAGTAAATCAGTATTGGTCTGCTCCTTTATGGATGCACTGCTACTTGTTTTTACAGGCGCTTTACCAGCCAATCCAAACAAGTCTTTAATTCGCACCCATATCCAGTCTATTGCTTTCAATAGAGGTACCACAATCAATTCAAATAACTCTTTTAGATTTACCAACAATCCGCCCAATATCTGCCATATTCCATCAAGCAATAATCCTATAAATCGGAAAGTGTCTTGTAAAAAAATGGAGTTTTTAATCAGGTCTTTCACGTAGATAACGGCTGTACTTACACCTTTCAGAAACGGATTTACAAAGTTTTCAATGATAGGCAATAACGTACTGGCTAGTTGCAAAGCCATACTTACCAAAGGCATTAATGCAGTTCCGGCATTTATTTTAAACTCCTCCCACTGTCCTTTAAACTGCTCCATTTTTCCCGCTGGAGTTTCAGCCAGCTTATTCAGCATATTATTGAATTTTCCACCCTCACCGGTTGCATCTCTGAAGGCTTGCTGAACCATCGAAAATGAAATATTTCCTTTCGACATTTCATCTTTCAATTGCCCAATGCTTTTACCTGTTCGCTTCGAAATATCTTCCAGCGGATTATAACCTGCATTAATGAGCTGAAGCAAGTCCTGCCCTTGTAATTTCCCGGCTGCTCGTACTTGCGAAAATGCAAGCGTAAGCATGTTTAACCGTTCAGCATCACCCATACTTACATCACCAAGCATCTTTAAGTTATCATATACCTCACCGCTTTTAATGCCAAAACCCATCATGGTCTGAGCATTTTTAAATACTTCGGGTCCAAGTATTGTATCTTTTTGTAGCGAAATAAGCTGTTTGCTCAACGCACTACCGGCTTGTTCGCTTCCGGCAAGTACATTGAATGAAGTAAGTATCTTTTGTCGTTCAAGGCTGGCACTAATAGCATCACCCAGCCATTCACCCACCTTATAACCTACAGCAGCAACAGCAGCAGGACCCGCAAACTTACCAAGCCCAAGCAATCCGGCTGCATCCATCATACCTCCACCACCACCAAGCGCTTTACCGGCCATGCTTCCGCTGGCTTCTCTTTTCAATGCTTCCAGTTCTCTGCGCGCATTACGTATTTCGGTAGGTATTCTGCTGGTCCTTAATGTTGATTCTACCTCTTGAATTCGTTTTTGAATATCATCGTAGCTACGTGCCAGCAATCGATTATTACCAGTCAATCCATCAGTTTGTTTTTTAGCTGAATCGAATGTAGTTTTAGCTTGTTGTCCGAACTTACGCAGCTCCGACGATGCCAAATCTTTAAATTTTAATGCAAATTCAACTATATTCATACTGATTTTTATAACTTATTCCGTCCTACTCCGCTTTTCCAATACCTGAAAGCAATTCCGGTACGATGAAAAAATAAATCTTCATCCCATTTTATTGCTTCAGCTCCAAAAGTCATCAATCCGAAAACAACCATATTTTCAATGCTTTTTTCGTCTGATTCACCTTCTTTTAGAATTTGTAAAAAGCGCTTTTTTTTAGCTCTACAATGTTTTTTAGCTGTAACATAGAACTAATGAAATACTCTTCATCTTCAATCAGGTCTACATCACCATCCAGCCAAAGCTCATTCATCAGATAGCGTGTAGCCTGTGCTAATCCGCCCCCTTCTGCTTCACTCGTTGCAATCAAAATAGTGTACATACCTATTTCATTGGCTCCAATTGGACGTAATACAGCCACTTTGTCCTCCACTACCAATACATTGATTTTGCGTGGTGCATATTGTTGCTTCCATGCATCATAATCCGAAAACCGGGCACGGATAGAGTTTTCTACTTCTTTTTGCATCTCGGCTTCTTTGGCCGCTTGCATTTTCACTTGTTCAGCCAGCTTTGCAGCTTCATCGGCATTAGTGTTTCTTCCCATTGTGCGATTATTTAATTATTGATTGAATACAGTTTAAGTACCTTTTGAATACTATTTTCCACAGCTTTTGAAATGGTTGTCCGCTCGTTGCTTGGCAACGAACACTTTTTGACTACAATATGCGGATATTGCTCAATAAAATAAGCCATGTTTAATCTACCATTTTCACGCATCGCATCAAGTACGCTCCTTTTATATTTATATCCTTTGGGAGCCGATGACCTGAGTGTAATACTTTTGCGTAAATCGCTTACTTCTCTTGCAACAAATTTTTTCAGATTTTCATCTGCCAGGATGTCGTTCAGATTTTCGAACTTTTTGGTGAGCTGCATCCCCATCAGCTCATACGTTTCTTTTCCCATTGTGTGTGATGTTTTTTTTGATTAAAAAAATAAGAGCAGGCTTTCAGGCTGTATGCGAAAGCCTGCTCTTTCAGGTCTGTTTATTTATGTTTATCTGGTAATCGGTACAATGTCCATCGCTAACCACGGAAGAGTCACCTCTTCGTTCTTAGCTCCCTGATCAAGTCCTCCACCTGTTTCGGTGAATGCAACCCCGCGAACGGTAATGGTAGTAATCGGATCAGTAGCTAGTTTCCGATAACTGATCAATGCCACAATAGCTTCATGTGGTACGGCGGTAATATCATCATATCCTGCCGCCTGTGCTGCCTTATTCCATGCATCACGTTCAAAGCCTAACACTTTAAAACTACCGGTACATTTGGTATTACCTTCTTGTATGTCAATAGGTTTTTGACCGGCTCCATACAAAAAGTCTTTTTCTGTTTCCTTTTTCCATTCCCAGCCACGAAGGCCGCGAACTGTTCGCCCGAATACTTTTACCTCGGAGTGGTGCCATGCACATTCTGAACTTCTGATATTTGAATTAGCCATAATAATTTACGTTTTTAGTTTAAGCCGAAACACTAGAAGTCAATCCAAGAGTAATATTGATATAGGTCAAATAACCCAGTGGCAACACAGAAAGACTGATGTTTGTGGTGCTTGTGTTTACCACGTTGGTGGTAGTGTCTACCAATACCTGAACATCGCTAATCTGATCATTCATTTTAGCCCGGATAGCTTGTTCTATCACCCCCTCCAGTTCTGCCGCATCTGCATCATTGATGGTTCCGTCCGACTTTACACGTACATCGCTTTCCACGTATGGAGTACCGGCAATGGCCGCCAGTCGATGTGCTTTGTCAATGACGCGTCCATGCACCAATATGCTGAAATCATCGTCAGAGCACATATTATCTTTTCCAAAGAAATAACCACTGACTCCGGGTCTGCTGTGGAACGTAATAAATCCGGCATCATGAAGAGTAGCCATATCTGTACGATCTTCAATTTTATCAGCACCTATATAAATCTGCTCTGCTGTCAATGCTCCATTCTGTCCATTACCCAGTTTTACATGAGCGCCGTACTTTACAGCCCTGGCTAACGCCAAAGCTACAGAAGCATTTCCGCTGGTAGTGCTACCACCAAGTACCACACCTGCATATCCATTACCCTGCGTATTAGGAGTAAATGTATTTGCAGCGTCTTTATTGGCTACACGTCCATCAATCAGCACACGCAAAGGAGCATTTTTAGCTTGTTGATATTGAGCCAGTATTTTAGCAGCATTTTCAGCAGTTGCCACATCAGCATCAAGAAAAGCAGCACCGTCATCATATCCGGCATCCGGTACACGCGTTACAGCTATCAGATTCACTGCATTGTTACTGGCTTGCATCACCTTCATTACTGCGGTAGTAGAATCTTTATCCAGCATTTCAGTCATGCTATCCGTATCCGCAAATCCAAGTACATAAAGAAGTTGGTTTCCGCCAAGTTCTGTATAATACTCATCCAGTACACTGTACAGGTAAGGTTCTGCGGCCTGTGTTATGCCTTTGCTCACAGC
The DNA here is from genome assembly GCA_964450345.1 of uncultured Candidatus Saccharibacteria bacterium. Classification (GTDB taxonomy): domain Bacteria; phylum Patescibacteriota; class Minisyncoccia; order Phycocordibacterales; family PALSA-1337; genus JAPLZH01. Next base: position 11,542 of record CAYVEL010000008.1, read on the forward strand.
ATCAGCTAAACTATACACCTGCTTTACTGCACCAATAATACCCACCGTTTTAGCCGTACAAAGCAAAGCCGGAACGGCATCCAATACAGTTATGTTTCGTTGCAAATTTGCGTTTTGAACCGCAATGCTTACTCCGGGAAATCCCATATCTTATTCTCCTTTCAAAGTTTCTTTGTAAGCCACCAAAGCAGCCATTACTGTTTCAGCTTTTTTATCAGCTAGTTCAATGCCCAGCGTTTTAGCTGTTTTTAGTTGAGTTTGATAATCGATGGTACTAATAGCATCAGTAGCAACGATAAATTCAATTGCTTTTGTTTTTGCTTCAGCTTCTGCATCCGCATCAAAACTCATCACTTCTTTGCGGGTAAGTTTCATATAGTTTCCAGCTCCTACGGAACTAATAGCAGCACCCTCAGTGTGGAATCTACGATCTTCACTTGCAAACACCACATCCATATGCGGGAATCGCTCAAAGTGATTTTTAATGTCTTCTTTATTTACTTCCATCGTTTTTTTATGTAGTTATAAATGGATAATACAATTAATACTGAAAATGCAACTCCAAGCCATAAAAACAACTTTTGCCACCACAGCAACTCATGACTTACTTTTACTACCGGGTACGGAACTGGCTTTTCTTTATAAATAAGTTTGGCCTTTTCTTTTGTAAATACGGTGTCATGTACCGTTACTGTCTTATAATTCAGAACAGCCGTCCGTCCGGGTTTAAATTGAATGTTGCTCGCATTCCGTTTGGTTTTTAGTTCGCTTAGTTCTTTCAGAATAACCCTGTTATTGCTGTCACATTCCATGAGGGCTATTATCTGTGAGCTATCTGCCGGAATTACCACCGGCTTCAATACTTCTTTTTCTACGGTGCTGTCTTTAGCTACCACCACCGCTGGCACAGTCGGCAGTTTTACCGACCGGCAAGCAGGAAATAGAAAAATAATAGCAATAAATAAAAAAATAACCTTTTTCATACCTTTATTTCAAATCCAGTGTGTGATATAAATCGGAAATCCAAATAAGTCAACACCTATACAGTAAGTGACTTTCATTCTGCAACCTCCTTTGCTTCTTTCACCTTTTGCTCCATGTTATCATGGTCAATGGTGTCAAGAATTTTTAAAATCTTATTAATCTTTGTATTTTGCCCTTTTATTTCACAGCGTAGACCTTTTACTTCGGCAAGTAGATCATTATAATTTTGAATCAACTCTTTGTTACGCTGCTCCATACTTTCGGCCAAATCACGCCATATCTTTACGGCTTTATCTACATTGTCCAGTTCGGTACTTTCTGCTGTAGCTTCAGCGCCCTTAGCTTCGGCATCGGCTTTCTTTTTTTGCGCCTTAAGTGTTACCACCGTTCCCAGTAGTCCGCCACCAAGTAGCACATTAAAAATCAAGCTTAAAATTTCAAATGTTGTCATAAGCCGTTATTTTTACACCAGGCTTTTACATTAAAGCTGGGGCACGATTTATTTGAAAATTCGTTATGTCCGTGTATTGTCGAATGTGGATATCTGATCTTAAGCTCTTTTACCAATTTCAGCAATGATATGTTCTGTGCCACTGTGCGTGTATCTTTTGCTGTTTTAGCGTCTGTAGCAAGTCCACCCACATAGCATACACCTATGCTAAATGAATTATGTCCCTCGCAATGAGCACCCACCACAGTTTCAGGTCTACCCATCCATATTTCGCCATTAAGTCCGATAAGGTAATGATAACCAATTGTATTAAACCCACGTTCTTTGTGCCATGCAGTAACATCTGCTACAGTAGTCACGCGGCCTTCAGGGGTTGCCGTACAATGAATAATTATTTCATCTATCCTTCTCATATTTAAAAAGCGTTTAAAGATTATTTAAAGAGCGGGAATGGCAGACTTATCTAACACACTCCCGCCCTTATCACACACGGGTAGTTTATTTCTTACTAAGCTACAGCAGACTGACGGATGGCAATAATACCCTTCCAGTCACCCCTACGGCAACGACCACCTGATTTCACCAACGCGGAGAAAATATCACCAAAATAGGTTGGATCATCCATGTTTTGGAATGGTTTGGTATCACCCATAGCCTTAGCTACTGAGTTCTGTTGCCAGCACAACGATGCAAGGTTGTCAGTTTCGGCACCGGCTTCACCTGGAGTACGCAATACACCTGCGGAGGTAAATGCCAATACAGACGAGCGTTCAAGGATGGCAAAACCGGCAAAACGACCTACAATACCATTGGCAAGGTCAGCATTGTTTTGGAATGCAGCCATTTGGTTGGCACTAAGCGAGTCGATAAACTGTTGCATCTGATAGCTTTCTATCATAGCATAGCGGCCTTCTTTGGGCACTCCGGCTTTGTTCATCATCGCCTGAGCAGTTTGCAGTTCTTTGTAGCTGAATGCCTTGCGGCTACCGGTTTGACCATCTTCGGTATTTACAGCCGCAGACGCACCTGTGGTACCAATGATATTAGCCGATGGAATTACATCAGCCACATAGCTTCCACCACTTGGCTTCAATCCATGCACCCACGAGTAAATCATCCAGTCACCTACAGCTTCGGCCAGTGTAGCCACATGGTCATTCAGTACAGAGTCTGTTTTGTTGTATGAGTTTTCGTTTTCTTCGTGCCAGGTTACATGTGTTGGATCAGTGGTAAACACATCCAGCGGATAGGTAATGTGGCTATCACCACGTTGTACAGCAGTAGCCGGAAACGACGAGCGGTTTTTTACTACAGACGGAGAAGTACCTGCCTGTGGGATATGAACTACAGAGCCACCAAGCACCGAGCTCGATTCATCAACTGCATATTGCAGGTGAGGGTTTGTTTTACGGAGTTTTTCTACGATATACGCCGCGAAAATCTCAACAGGGATAGCGCTTACCGCGCCGGAATTAATAGCCATGTTTATTGTCCTCCTTTAAGTTTTTGATAATGTTCTGGGAAATTGGTTTTAAGCTCTCCAAGCGTTCCGGCCACATAAAGGTCGTTAAGCGTTTTACCTTTGAATTTTTCAGGCAATTCACCACCTTGTTGCTGTTCGGTTACAAGCGTTTGTGCCGGAATTGACGAAATCAAATCTTTCAATCCTTCTGGATTGTCGGCATACGTTTTTTTCAGTTTTTCACCAAGTTCATTGGTAATGCGTTTGTCCGAAAGTCCTTTTTCAATAATGGCTTCTACTTCTTTTTTAGTTGTTTCGGCCTTCAGGTCTTTCAGTTCGGTTTCGGCTGTTTCAGTTCTTTTAGCCTTATCCACCAGGTCTTGCAATCGCAAGTTAATAGCTTCGGGTGCTGCATCTGCTGCTAAGTCCATCAACTGCAAATGAGCGGGTGTAAATTCTGTTTTTGACATCTCTTCTTGTGTTGAGTTGTTATTATTAAGTTGTCTGTTATCCGACAAATCCATCAATACGCTACCTGCCTCATCATACAGGTTGCTGAGTGCATTATAATTACCGGGCAGGTCTACAATTGATATTTCGCGCGGAAACCAGCTGGTTATAGTAGGTCCCGTTTGTCCTTCCAGTTTAAGATCAGGAGCATCACTCCATTCCAGTGCTACATTTTGTCCACAGCTGGCGCCATTATAGAAACCATCCTCTATCTGTTGTGCCAGGTCAGGAAATGCAGTTTCATTCACACAGGGCTTTCCATATAGCTTTCCACCTTCGCTTCGGATGTCTTCCCACCTTACTGCTACGCCTCTTTCCCTGACATGCATCAAAAATCCGATAGGTGGATTATACCTCTCTACCTGACAACCACTTGTGAGCATACGGTAACCATATACATTCACTGAGTCATCACTCAGGCAAAACTCTCTATCTACTTTTTTAAATGCCATTTTGTTTGTGTTTAATCATTATTTCATAATATGACTATTTGTCTGTTTTTGTGCCCATGCAAATCGATGAAACAAAATTCTATATATTTTCAAACACATCAAAAAAGTACTGACAAAATGTCCTCACTTTTTTAAAATACCCCCAAAAAACACCAATTTTGCACCATATAAATACTGTCAATATGGCAAAAGACGAAGTAAAAGACATTGCTTTCATACTATTCTCAGACGGGATGCAGCTTAAAGAAATAGCCGCAAAACTGAACGTGTCTGCACAAACACTGACAAAATGGTCGCGCGAAGGTTCTTGGAAAGAACAAAAGACTTATTTGGAGAATGCTGCACCACGCCGTTTGGCTGAGCTTCACGCGGAACTGGCTGAATTGATGAAAGCAATTAAGTCAAGGGAAGAGGGGCAACGCTATGCAACCAAACAGGAGGCAGACATCAGGTCTAAGATCATAAAGCAAATCAAAGACATGTCCATGAAATACTCCATTAGCCAGATTATTATCATGGCTAAGGACTTTGTGTCTTATTCTGCCGCTATTGATAATGAATTTGGCAAACAGGCTGCAAACATGTTCGATCTATTCATTAACGACCAGATTAAACTACAGAGATGGGAAGAATAAAACAGGCTACAGATACCGAATACCTGAAACTGTGGCAGGAGTTCCGGGATAATATCTACAAATCAACACCTGTAGACTTAACCGAAACGGCAGCCGACAAGACAAAGCGTATGCGTAGATTGGAGAAAAACGACGAAGAATGGTTTCGTTATTATTTCCCCAATTTCTACACGTCCGAACCTGCCGTTTTTCATCGTAAATCTACCAATTGGGTAATGCAGCGCGATGAGCTATTCATCGTCCGTGCTTGGTCGCGTGAGTTAGCCAAGTCGGCACGTGGCATGATGGAAGACATCAAAAAAGCCATGACAGGCCGAATACGTAATAAACTAATGGTGTCTAATTCCAATGCAAATGCTGTACGTTTATTAGCCCCATACAAGGCTATATTCGAAGCTAATCAGAGATTGATAAATGATTATGGCCCACAACAAAAATTTGGATCATGGAGCGATTCCGAATTTATCATCAAAAAAGGATGTGCTTTCCGTGCCATCGGTTGGGGCGAGTCTCCTCGTGGTACACGTAATGATAATTTCAGACCCGATTCTGTCACGATTGACGATATAGATACCGATGAAGAATGCCGGAATGAAGACATCCAAAAACAAAAAATGGCATGGATAGAACAGGCTCTTTTTGGTACCCGTTCCATTTCAGGCAGTTTTGAAATCAAAGTAAATGGAAACATCATTCACGATGATTGTGTAGTCAAAAAGCTAGGTGAACGTGCCGACCGATACGAAATAATAAACATTCGGGATAAAGACGGAAAAAGTTCATGGCCTGAAAAAAACAAAGAAGAGGACATCAAACGTGTTGAATCAACCATGTCTTATGAGTCGTTCCAAAAGGAATATATGAACAATCCTATGGATGGAGGTGACACGTTCAAAAACATAAAATACGGAAAAGTACCACCGCTTAAATACTGTTTAAGCACCGTTTATGCCGACCCTGCCACGTCTAATAAAGACAAAACATCAGGAAGCGACAAGGTGATTATTTTAATGGCAAAAAAGGGATTTGAAACCTATATTGTAAAATGTTGGTTAGATACTATGTCTACTTCTAAGTTCATTGATTGCCTTTTCGAGTCTCATAAACATGGCTTATACTTCGGTGCTCAAAACTTACGTGTTTGGGTGGAAAATAACTCATTACAAGACCCATATTATGAACAAATATATTTGCCATTGATTTACCAGAAGGCAAACGAAACAAAGGTATTTCTACCCATTACACCGGATACGCGAAACAAGGGTGAAAAATGGTCACGCATAGAAGCCACACTGGAGCCACTAAACCGGTTGGGTAATCTCATTTTCAATGAAGCAGAAAAAGATGATCCATCCATGCAGCGCTTAGTTGCTCAGTTTAAAAACGCAAGTCGTAAACAAAAACGGTTAGACGGTCCCGATGCTGTCGAAGGTGGTGAAATTAAATTACGCGAAATGGCGGTAATAGATACCGATAATGCATATATGTCAGTCAAAAGAACCAATAATAAACGATTTTAATCATGTTAGTTACAGTTGAAGAACTCGGTCAAACCGAACTATACCCGGAAATTATCACCAAAATAACCCGTGGTAGTACCACCGAAGCTGAATTGCAAATACTCACAGCTGAAGCTTTTGTGAAGTCATATTTTAGCAGATATGATACACTGGCTATTTTTGGCGACGGAACCACAGCGCCTACAGTTACAAGTGAGCTGGTAAAAAAACTGATTAAGGTTGTAGCTTCTTGGTTTTTGATACGGAAAGCAAATCCAAATGTAAACATTGATTCATTTCGTGCCGATTATGAGGATGTGCTGGACTGGCTGAAAGACCTGCAAGCGGGTAAAGTTACTCCCGATCTTCCTTACGCACCCGAAGACCCGAACACCGGATTATCCGATGGCTCTGATGTTTATTTTACAAGCAATACCAAACGCACCAATTCATTTTAAATCATGGCTAAAAAGAAAGAACCCATCACACAGGGGAATACAAACATATATCCTGGCTACATGGCTGCTGATAAAAAATCAGTAGTGGTCAATGAGATGACATTGGTTGCACCTAATCGTAACCGAAAAGACGTTGGTACACTAAAGTCAGGCATTGAACGTGCCGAATCGGTATATACGCCCAACCGAACCCAACTGTACGACTTATACCACGATGTAAAGTCTATTGATGGTCACCTATCTGGTATCATCAAAAAAAGAGTGGATGCCGTAACCAATAAATACATCAAGTTCACCAGGAACAAACAGAAGGTAGATGAAATGGATGCACTTATTGAGTCGTCTAAATTCATTCGCATCATTGAACTAATCATGGAGTCATTGGAGTGGGGAACTTCTGGAATTGAATTTGTTATTGGCAAAGAACTGGACTTTGTGGAAATACCGCGCAAACACATTCGCCCCGAAAAAGGTATCATTACCAAAAGCCAATACGACTACAATGGAACGGACATTGATAAAGTACCATTTGCTTGGGTAGTCGGACAGCCCAAAAACTTAGGCTATTTGCTTCAATGTGCCATGTATGCATTGTACAAACGTTCTGGGTTTGGCGATTTTGCACAGTTTGTTGAGATTTTCGGACAACCGGTTCGTATCATCTATTATGACGCTTACGACACCAAAACAAAACAGGAGCTTCAAAAGATTCTAACCGAATCAGGCGGCAGTTTATCAATGATGATTCCGCAGCAAGCTAAATTTGAAATGGTTGATGGTAAAACCAGCAATGCCACCGGTCAACTACAAAAAACGCTGATTGATGCATGCAACTCCGAAATGGATGTTTGTGTGCTTGGCAACACCGAAACGACCACATCAAGCAAATCAAGCGGCTACGCACAGTCGCAAACACATGCCGATCAGCAGTTGGAAATCACGAAGTCCGACATGAAATATGTGCTTGGATGGCTCAATGATCCTCATTTTCTGTGGATATTGAAAAGCTACGGTTATCCGGTAGACGGTGGCCGTTTCGAATTCGAAATTGAATTAGACTTGTCTAATCTGAAAGAACGTTTAGACATAGACGAACGTGTATCTGCCTTTGTTCCCATTTCAGACGATTATTGGTACGAAACCTATGGAGTACCAAAACCCGAAAACTATCAGGAACTAAAAGACCGACGCATCCAAGACAACGTTTCGTCGTCAGACAAACGTTCGTCTAAAACCACAGACAACTTTTCGCAAGACAACGTTTCGCAAGACAACGCTTCGTCGTCAGACAAACGTTCGTCTAAAACCACAGACAAACGTTCGTCTAAAAGCACCCAAAACCTATCCGCAAACTTAAACACGCTCTTAAGTTTTTTCGGATTAGCCCCGAAAGACCACGGGGCTCATTTAGATTATTAGTCGACGATCTGTATGGTCAGCATTGCGGAACGCCCGATTTAGCAGAATCCACAATTGATTTTAGTGCCGAGGCAATAGCCTTGGCTATTAAAAACATATACACATCCGAATTCAATGCCACTACAGACATCGAACAGCACTTGTTTGATGAAGTCCTGCGCATCATGAACAAGGCCGTAGACAGTGGAGTAAAACATATCCAAACAGCAGGCGAATTCACCAATCAACTAAAAACAAACAACGAAGTATGGTCTGCATTCAAAGTTCATAGAGCACAAAACGACATTGCGTCTAAATTACTGGATGATACAGGCAAAATAAAGCCATTTGCGAAGTTCTTTGATGAAGTACTTCCAATTGCCGACCACCAATGCCGCGATTGGATGAAAACCGAATACGATACAGCCGTTATCCGGGCGCAACACGCGGCCAATTGGAAACAATATCAGTCAGAATCAGACGTGTTGCCTAACCTGGAATGGATGCCTACTACATCAATCACTCCGGGCGAAGATCACCGTCCTTTTTGGGGCTCAGTATATCCGGTCAATTCACCTGCTTGGAACAACCATCGTCCGGGTGACAGATGGAACTGCAAATGTGGACTTCGCCAAACCGATAAGTCCGTACAGGTAGCACCCAAAGAAGCAAAAACACAATTTCCACCATCACCCGGATTAGACAACAATCCGGCTATAGATGGACACATTTTCAGCAAAACACATCCGTATATCACACAAGCATATCCGGGTGCCGAAAAGGCGGTTAAAACCTTTTTAAAAAACAATTAAACACCAATTAATCACTAATAATTAATCACTAATCACTAAAAAAAATGTCTCCTGACGAATTCATCAAGCTCGTATCCGACAAACAATCAGAACTCAAAAATCTGGTCAACCGAATACTACCCATCAAAGGGGGAGCTATCGCCGTGGACCATTTCAAAGACAATTTTAGAAAAGGCGGTTTTGTCAACGGTGGATTAAACAAATGGAAGGAATCAAAACGAATTAACGAGTCGGGTAAGTCGGCGGCAAGCAAGTACAAAACACTATTATCTTCACGCAATAGGTTGTACAATTCCATTACTAATCAACCGCGGTTAGGCGAAAGCTATATATATACCGATGTGGAATATGCATCTATACACAACGAAGGCGGGTTTATAAATCGTCCGGCACGATCACAGGTGTTACACTTCAATCGAAAAGGACGTTTTTCAAGAAATAACAGCCGCGCCAAATATGCTCAAAAAGTAAATATTGGACCCACAAGAATAAACATGCCTAAGCGTCAATTTATAGGTCAAAGCAAAGAGCTGGATACCAAAATAGAGAATCTGATTAATAACGAAATAAAAACTATACTCAAATGAATTTCTTCACACAGCTATATACATCAATTCAGGAATATATAAAAACAGAAATCCCTGAAATAAATTGGATTGAACAAGACTTTGGACAAGATGCTTATGATTCGTTCCGCCCAAGCGTGTCATTTCCTGCACTTCTGATTGACTTTCCAGCATCCGACTACAGCCAACTGTCAGGACTCGACCAAATGGCCTCAGTGGTCATTAAAATGCGTCTTTTAGTTGCCCCATTTGAGCAGTCTTACGAAGGCGCACCCATTACTGTTATAGCCGGAGCATTAAATTACTTCGAGCTGGAGCAAAAAATTATAAATGCATTACATGGATGGTCACCCACTTATGATGATTCAGGAACAACTAAAATACTATGCTCAGGCCTTATACGTTCATCCATTCGAAGCTCAAACAGAAACGACATCGGACTACGCATCCGCGAACTTACATTCACAACTTCATACGAAGAATACATAGAATAAAAAAAAGCCCCGAAGCATTATACTTCGGGGCTTTTTTTATCGTCGAAATTAAAACATCTACATTGTCCCAATCGTCCTCATTATCCACCTTATTATAAAATAAAATACTTACAAAGTATTTATTCTATCATTTTTTTAGCGGTTTCCCAATCCGGCTGCATATCACGCAGCAGGTTGATCAGTCGATAAGGCATTTCCATGCAATTGCCCTTAGTGTCCAGCGCAGCCATTACGCCAAGTATCTCACCTTGTAGCTCCAACCAATCTTCTATTGGGTTAGTTCCCGTTTCTATCGTTACGGTAAAACTTGTTGCATTAAACTGTACCATTATGCTTGCCCTCCCATCAGTTTGTTGGTTATACTTATGCGAAGATCATTGTCCGTTATTCTGCACACATCTGCCAGAATACTAATAAGCCTGTCTTGTGTTAGTCTGTTGTGATTTCGCTTTGCCGGGAGTTGGTATCTGGTAGCTACAGTTCCAAATAAATCACGCTGTTCATCCAATTTGATGATAAGTTCCTCCGCCCAATCACGGAATAACTTTGCTCGTTCGCTTTTGATAAAAAAACCAAGGCGTACAACGCCACGCTTTGTCCATAAAACTGCATTGTGAGGGATTCCATTGCCGTAACATTTTGTTACGGCAGTTGTGAAGTGCTTACCGTCTACGAGTTCACTTTCATGCCTCGCTTTAGCCATTCTAACTACATACTCAGAAGTGCCATATCCATGTGCAACTTCTTTAGTTGTCATTAAAAACTCATGTTGCTCATTAGGCAACAAATTAACCGTGACACCTTCGGTCACTGTCATTGGCAGTAAGTTGCCAGCTGCATTCTTTACCATGTTCAAGAGTAAATTTTGCTATAAAAAAGAAGCCCACCGTAGGTGTGAACATCACAACATACGCTGGGCGTAGTGGCTGAGGGCAGTTTCCATGCCTCCACCATAGCGGGCTTCCCGTTTATCTTGATTTTAAAATCTTGTTGATTTTATGCCCAAGAAAATTATGTTGTAATGTTCGAGGGCAAATATATATATTATTTCAATAAGTTGTACATTTTGTGTTGAAAAAAATTAGTCGGTCGGAACTTCACAGCCCCAACCGACTGTCAGGTATTAATTTCTAAAAAGAAAAGAATGATTAAATTTGTGTCGTCAAACATTTAAAAAATAATCATTTATGGAAAGAACTCCTGAACAAATCAGGCTGCATAGTCAGCTTGTAACTGGCATTATTGCCAAACGTAAAGTGTCACTAACAGATGTGCAGCACTCAAAACTTGAAGTTGCATGCTGGAAAGCTATCGACGAAAATCCCGAACTTAACGAACGTGATTTACTTATAGCTGTAGGCATTTATCTCAACTTCATTCTTGAGTTTCCCGATTTAACTCTGTAGTCACTTCCGAAGCACTTGCAATCGCTTTTGTGAGTGCTTCTACTACTTTTTGCTCAATTTCGTTTGAGTTTACGTCATTGCCAACTATTATCAGGTTGCCAATAAGATTCGTGATGTTGATTGTCATATTTATATAGTTTTTAAATGGTGATTCAAAAATTTATCTTCAATTGCTCTTTATCCGGTTCTTTCAGCTCATTCTCCACTTCGTTCATATACCGCCAAAAAGTACGTACATCAATTTTCGTTTCCGGGTAAACCTTATTTCGATAAATAGCCATTTTACATTTACTTTGGTTTCCCTCTTCGTAATTCTCACGTATGATCTCCTTTACCCTGGCTGCCTGTGCCAGCATGCTAAAGTGGTGCTTATATTTTTTCTTTGCCATCTTCCTGATTTTTCCTGTTTATTCCTGATTTTTCCGAACTTTTCCGAACTATTCCGAACTTTTCCGAACTATTCCGAACTATTCCGAAAAACTACATACTACAAACTACTAACTACTAACTACACACTACTAACTACAAACTACATACTACACACTACTAACTACACACTACACACTATCAAAGCTGTCCATCCCTACCCACCAAATCGCCATACGTAGGCGGACACCACCTGTGTATCATATCATAGATGTCACTCCATTGGGGAAATGGACGCATCATCACACATTTATCATCCACATACACATCAGCAAATATCTTCCGGGTATCTTCACCATATTTAGCCACATTGTCTCTACAACTAGCGTTTATTTCATCAAAAGTAATTCCCTGCTTTGTAAGAAACTCTACAGCCCTGGCAAGAGGCAACCCCGTTCTACTTGTCCACAAAATAAGCTTAAAACCATCCTTTTTAAGCTGTAATATGTATTCCTTAGCGCCTGGTTTCAAACGTCCAATTTCAGGATAACGGTCTTCCACTATAGTTCCGTCAAAATCAATAGCAATAATTTTTTTACTCACCATTTTATAATCATTTATATAGTTTTTAATTCTTTCGTCTCCAATGGATAACAAGTCATTTACTTTTCTCAATCCATGTATCACCGTAGAATGATGCTTACCATACAAAGCACCTATTTGTTTCAATGTAGCACCACTCATTCTAAGGCAATACATTTCTGCAAAAATCCGTTCCGCAACGTATTGTTTATTTCTTTGTTTCATAACTAATTAGATTAAGTGGGGATAGTACATATCAAAATACTTACAATTTTCAACTTAGAGGGCCTTCCTTAAGACCCGTTTTTTATTTATTTATAAATGTACCATCCCCACAAATTAAAGACCTTCTATCAGTTTTCTTAGATTATCCATTTTATCGTTACTCTCTTCGTCCACCACGTCCACTTTGTCCACTGCCAGCTCTGTAGCCATATACTCATTCAGTTGATCCACAGTTTTGTTACTCACAATGCAAGTTTTCTTTTCAGTACCAAAGTCAATTTTATCAACCCGTACTATTCCGGCCATTTCACTAAAGCAATTCCAGAAAACCCTATATTTTTTAAACTTCATTCCAGATGTAGCCTTATCCTCATAAAGCCGACCATACGAAAAAGCCACATCACCATCAATCACATGCACATCTCCAACAGGCTTCCACGATTCAGGTATTTTAAGCAACTTCAAAAACTCCAGATATAATGCCCACATCTGGTCATTGCTTTTTTGTTCCTGACGTCCCCACGTTCGGGAACTGGCAACTTTATTTCCAGTAGTATGTGCCATTGTTTCGCTGTCGTAAAAATGAATCCCTGAAACTTAATTCACGATATGACTTCCCAATTCTGTTTTTATCAATAATGATGGTCATATCATAATATACGCCTCCGGTTTCAAATAAATTATTATTACCCTTTCCCAGAAAAAATACAGCCTGTTTTAAAGTCCCATCACCGGGAAGAATACCCGCATACCTACATGGTTTCGTAAACCAGCCATTCAATACAGTAAAATCACCCGGATTAATAGTTCCACTTTCTAAGCATATACTTTCCTTTAAAAGTATATCTTCAAAACTCTCATCGCTTGCAATTATGTAATTACCTTGAATAGGACATATTCTTTCTTCGTATTCCATAATTATTTATCATTAATCACTATCAATTTACTAGCACAAAAATCAATACATACAATTTTACCCTTATCAATATGATCGTAAACTGTCCGTCTGTTCATATGCATAATTTCGCAATACTCACCCACAGAAACTAATCCCAACCTCTCCGCACACTCGTGCAACAGATCGATGCATTTCTCAGCATCTAAGTGATGAATTTCCGTTTTTTCTTTATCTGTAAGTTTCATCGCATTAGCATTTTGCACAATTGTGCATATTAATAGATTCACATATTTACGTGTTAGCGGTAATGATTAAAAACGAGCAGCCGAGCCTTTTCTAAGTATTCAGCAGCCGATTCTCTGACACCTTCCCGCCATTTATCTGAACGAAGATTAACGATAACCGTCTTACCTGTACTTGCTTCGTGCATAGGCATTGCATTTTTACGAGAATATATAGATTCTAAAGCTGACTTTGCGAATTGCTCACGGTCGTAATGTTCTTCTAAATCAACCTGACCAGCCCACATACCAGCTTCAAAAGCTAATTGTAAGGCTACGTCAACAATTTGAAGAAAATCATTACCGCTAACATCCGCTATATTTATCGGCTCGTTGTGTGCGTGTTCGAGTGTTTGTGTTCCGTTTGTCATTTTGTGTATTTATAAAAGTTTTGCGCTCGCAATTGAGCCAATAATCATAGCGATGTCACGTTACCCGTCCCCCATGTCCTCATCATCCACAATTTGTATCGGTAGCCCCACCCAAGAGGCTACCGCCTTAAATATTTGAGAAATTAAGCTCTACAGCTTCCATCTTACCATCACTACCCGTCTTTTCCCATACACGGTAGTACGTTTTTGAATCAGGCCTTCTTATTGCCTGGCTGATAAGCTTACAAGCTTCTGAAAACAATGGATGATTTACCTTGCTTTCATACCGGGTAAGTGGAGTAATCTTTTTCGGGTCAAGCTTGCCGTTTTTTGTTTCAAATGCTGTAAGAATCATTTCTTTTGCAAAATCAAACTTACTTTCAATAGCTTCACTCAAAAACTGATCGAGCTTCTCTTTGGCCGCTGCAATTGTAAGGTCATCAAACCTCATGGGTTCCGAAACCGACCGTTCAATTTTTATCGATCTGTCAAAATTGAAGAAACTCAAATTCCCCTTGTTCGAAAGTTGCTCTACATTCAACTCTTCAAGAGAAACAGATTCCATTTCTTCACACCCCTCTTTCAGTAATGTTTTAAGCTTTTGCAAACTTTCATTCAGCTTCTTAGCTTCTTTCAGTATCTGAGCTGTTTTTCGTTCACGTAACTTTTCTGCTTTAGTTACTCTTGTGCTAGGTACGGGCACTCCATTTTCGTCTACCCATGTTTTTTCTTTTGTTTGTTCCATAATTTTATTACACTCTTTATTTTAATATATACTATCCATATACCACCAACCACCACAAATCCAACTAATAACTGAATCAGCTCCCATCTCGTAAATGGTTCTAACTGTTCATCATATTTATCGCAGTAATTATCATTTTTCATGGCCGCATCTGTGTTATTCTAACATCTTCAATACCCGAAAACTCCTTTCGTTCCTGTTTCAGTATGGCTATTCTGTTATTGACTATGTGGTATTCAGCCACTACTTTATCCCACTCCGGGTGATCGGTTGTATTTTCTACCATCCAATCAATAATTTTGTCCAGCTTAGTTTCCTGTTCTTTTAGTTTGTTTTCGGAAGCTATTATTTTTTTTCTATCCTCATTGGTCATATCAATTCAGTTTTGAAGTTTCAGTTATTTCCATTACGGTGAGTTCTTTTACCGATTGCAAGTCTTTTTGCATGTTTTTAAGTGCTGCGTAAAGACTGTTTAATCGTTCTTTAGGAATAGAATTAAAACTCTTGAAATCACTAACAGCATGCACAATAAAGCGCTTTGCATAATCCACCGTAGTGGGGTAACCTCTTAGTCCGTTTACGGATATGGCTACAGCCAGCACCCGCTTGCGTAGTTTGTCCAGCTTTTTGTACTCATCGTCATGAGTCTTTTGCAGGTTATCGCAAAGTTCAATAAGCTCATAGGCGCTCATATCTTTGCAACTTTCTTTACCATAGCCGGCCAGCAATGCAAGTTCTGTATTCCGGTCAATACTGTATTGGTTTAGCATCGTTTTAAATCGCTTCACCAAACGTTTCTGTTCTTCGTCAATCATTACTTTCATACCCGTATGTTTTAAATTAATCATTAATCACTTAACACTAACCATTAGCACCATATCCCCAAAAATCGTCATATCCTTTCTGCCATATCACGAAGGGTTCACCTCCTCCATATCGGCTTTGTGGACTGGCCTTGTATCCTGCCACCTGTATTTTTACAAATGCATCGTATTTAACCGATTTTGCCACATTTCCTTTGGGCTCTTTACCGTCTGCATGGCTTATAAATACAAATAGCTTTGTTCTGAACTCATCCCGTAGTGCTTTGTAGTCTGCGTAACTCATACCTGTATATTGTATCGAGTCTACAAATATCACATCCGGGCTTTTACGTCGCCTAAGTCGTTCCTTAAGCTCTTCTATGGGCTCTTTATCCAGGAGAAGAAAATTCTTCTTTACATTTTCCATTCCCACATCTATTATTGCTTCCTGCATACTTTTACTTAGCCCCTCTTCCAGCGAGTTATAGGCTACTTTTGTAAATTCTGCCAGATACCTGGCTAGTTGCAAAGCAAATCGGGTTTTACCGTTGGCAGATAGTCCGTATATTATCCAGCTTCCGGTTAGCTCCGGGCATCCTACCGATCGCAACCATTTGTCTGTAAATGGAAGCGTTTTCGGTTCAAATGCCTTGATATCTGCAATACTTAAGGCTCTTTTCATCAAAACCCGGTTCTTGCTTTATCCAATCGGGCAGTGCGTTGTTTCTTCACTGCGAATATCATTCTCTTTACACGCCTCAAATCGCTTTCCGAGTCGTTTATTATCTTTTCTACCGTGGGGGAGTCGGTTATTCCATTTGCTTCACAAATCTCAACGATGTCAGCGGATGTCACTCCTTTTAGCTGGATGCATTTGCGCCCTACACGGCTCCATATTTCGTTGTATCCTTTTTTATTGAGTGCCACCCCTCTGAGTAGGCTTTTTTCAAGATGCTTAGTAGCACATAATAATATTCCGCAATCATCTTCTACAGCATTGTAGAGAGATATGAATAGGTAAAGTGATGCGTCGCTCAACTTATCGGCTTCATCAAACACCAGCAATGGACTCTCCAGCTTTATCAGGTTATTGATACATGCGTACATCATTTCTCCCTCAGTCAACCCCCTGTATTCACAACCTAACTCTTTCAGAATTTCGGACAGGAACATTTTTTTATTCCAAAACGAATTGCATTTAAGTACGAATGTGTTTGGATGGTTCATTTTGTAATGGTCCACTGCGAAACTCTTCCCGCTACCTGCCTGACCAATCACGGCCATCACCAGACTGTTATCGCGGGCATCGTCCAGTATATTCACCATCAGTCTGTAATCGGTCGTTTCCACCTGCTGCCAGTCTTTCATCTTCACGCCTACTTGACTGCCTATGTTTCTCCACATTTCGTCTCGTATTAACTCCCAGTGTCCTCCAAGTATCTGGCTAATGGTGGCAGAACTTACGTCGTTCAAACTCCTGGCTGCTTTGTTCTGGCTTCCGTATCTCTCGCAGTATTCTTTTAGTGCAAGCGTTATCGACTCTTTTTTCAAATTCGTTATTTTATTCATACCTGTGTGATCTTAATAGCCTCCTGCTTTAGCTGGAGGACTAGGGTTAATATAAGTCAGTAAAATCTATTGTTTCGTCCATTTCTGCATCTTCAGCCCTGTTTTTAAGCATTCCCTTTTTAAGGGAAATCCCCGAAGGGGAAAGGGTTTGTCTTCCAGCATTCCTTTGATTCTTATGCTGTCCTTCCGAGTCAGTAATCATTAGTTTGCTAAGTGTGGCCGAGTTTCGTTGTATCACCGGCATTATCACCTGCAAGTCTTCAATATGTTTGGCTCTACGGTCAGCATGTATTTTCTCAAGACTATCATTAAAGTCTCTTACCCGTTGCAGTTGTCCTCCGTCACCGGCTTCACGGTCGGCCAGCGCCATCGGCTGTATGTACTTTTCTTCGAGTACAAAGCGTAGTGTTTCGTCTTCATTTACGGCCAATACCTTACTGATATCGGTCGGATCGTAAATGATTGTCCATCGTACACTCATATGATCTCTGAAACGAACATCAAAGCAATCATAATCGCGCTTAATTCCGTTTATGGTTACTTTCATTCCGTTGTGGCTCATCATGTTGGTGTGTTTGCTCCTTTCTCCAAAGGTCAACAAGTAGTTTTCTTCAGGCATTATCAGCTTATTATCTTCGGGAGCCTGTTCCCATTGCTTCATAAATGCATCCAGCTTCAGGGCTCTTTCCGATTCTATAAAGTCAATTACCTGTTTTACGGCTTCGTCATAATCCGGGAATTGGTGTTTATACTTTTGAAGAAATTCGCCATTAGGTTGGTTATCTTTCTCCGAGGTTACTCCAAACCCCGACCAGTTGGGTTGTATTTGGCAATACGTCTTATTCAGGTATTTAAAGTACGGTTCAATAATTTTTGCTTTCGCATTTTTCACCTTGGCAGGCGTGTAGTGCTTCGCCATCATGGTGTACATGGGTTCCAGCGTCTTTTTGGCATAGTTATCGGTTTGCAACTGATAAGTCATATACCTTTCACCCAGTAATTTTTTTGCATGGTTTGATGCGTTTCTGAATGCTCCTTTTATAAGCTCCGGCGTTTCCTGATTGCCGATCGAGTAACCTATTGGGTATTTATTGAAGGCGTCCAGCACCACTACTACGGTTAATCGGTTGTGGTAAGTGGTTATACTATGACCTTTTTTATCAGTTGTTCGTATTTGGTACATAAGTTCCACATCCCAGCCGTCAGCTGTCCAGTATAGCATTGGGGCGCTGGGCGCTTCTCGTTTTACCTGCATGGTTATCTTATTCCGGTAGGCCACCGAACCGCGCCGGCCTGCGTATGTCGTTGCAAAATGTTTTTCCCGATAGTTGGCCACTGTTGTCGATGTAATGTGTTGCCAGCTCATGGCCGTTGCCACTTTATTGTACTCACGCATTATCTGAGCATTGTCAAAATTGCGTGGGTCTGCTATCATTTCTGCCAACAGACTTTCGTGTACCTCGCTGGTTACTTTTGCGGCATTTCTGTTCTGGAAGTTTTTGTGTATAAGGCTTTCGTTACCATCTTTCATGTACGTTTTATACTTGCTTTCCAGTCGGCGGGCATTGCTTGGCAATGTATGAGGATATTTACTGCGGTCAAGCTCCTGAGCCGCCTGTGATATTTGTTCCCAAGCCCGTTTGGTTCGGTGTCCAAGTGCCGACATTTTAGCCTTCTTGTCATTTATCAAAACATGAATTGCTTTTAGCACTATCGCATTCGAGTAGTATTCGCGTCTTGTTTCACCGGGCAAGTACCGCCCATCTTCCAGTTGGTAGTTTTCAAAGTACATACTGGCCTCATGGTCGTGCTCTATTCTAATGTCAAGTTGGTTCACCTTAGCCAACTGATAAGGATCACATCCCACGCGCTCACGAACGGCCTGTTTAAACCGTTCCGGCATCGAATCATAAGCAACCAAAGCGGGTGTATTACGGCATCCTCTGCGTACTACATTCACCTGTTTGCGTTTTACTGCATGGTCATATTGATCTGTAGTCATTACTCCCTCATCAACTAACCAGTTAGCCTCTATTGCCAGTGTATTATTAAAAAATTCCATATTATACGGAGTTTAAATGCTTTTTAAAGTGGAGGAAAACTGTTTCACCAGTCAACCCCCTGTCGTAGTTCAATCAACTTTAGTTCTGCCGACCGCAGTGTGGTCTTGTTTACCTGAGCGTATCCACTTACCCGATCAGGCGTCTGTCTTTCCAGTGTCATTTTAATGTTTAACTTTGTGGTGTCTAATCAAAAAATTAATCATTATGAGTGAAATTAATGAGCAACTTTTAGCTCTAAAAAAATGCGTCATCGGACTCGAAATAGAGCTTCGGTTTCAAAAATGTCGAAATGACATTATGCTGTCATTACTCTCCGAAAAAATTCAATCGTTCAACGAGGAGTATCAGCAACGACTTTTTTCCGATTATCAGAATCTACTGGAAAAAGACCCATTAGTTTCTCAATATTATGCTGCCGACGATGAGCGAGTTGTTTCTCTAACTGACAATTGAATTCAGTTGCTTTTTGCAAAGTTGTTGTTTTCATGAATTTTGTATTAAGTAGTGAATAATTAGATTACCGAAAAACAGAACCGCAGAAACTGCAAGTCCTATGTTACATATCCGCTTGTTTAGCGGATCAGTGAGCAATCGCTCAAAAACTTCAATTAATATCTGTTTCATTGTTGTCTTTTTTGTCAATTGTTACTATTTCCCTCAAAGCCCCACCCATCATTAATGCGGTTTCACGTATCTTAATGTCAAGTGGGGTTTTTTCCTTTCCATCAAGAGCAACACGTACCGTCGGATAAGTAGTGTTACACATCTCGCACAATTTCTTGCGATCTCCATTGTTTACTAGAATTTTTTTAACTACGCCCATGTTATAATCAATTTGAACTTATTATATCTTTGTCATGTTCTTTCAATGTTGAAAGACGTTGCAAATATAGGTAATATATTTTCTAATATGCAAGAAATAGGTAATAAATTTTCTACTATTAAAGAAAGATTTTTGTATGTTCTTGAAACTAAGGGCATTGTAAAAGATAAATTTTGCAACAAAATCGGGATGACATACGGTAATTTTACCGGAAAAGCCAAAGAAACGCCTTTAAATTCAAATGCAATAGGTAATATATTACTTGAAATACCTGATTTAAATCCAGACTGGCTAATAAATGGGGTAGGAAATATGCTTAGAATTAAAAATTACGAAGAAAAAGAACCTGAAATACTCGTTTTAAATCAATCTATTGAAAAGAAATACGATCGTCAGCTTATACCGGTATATGATATGAATGCAGCTGCCGGTTTAAACTCTCTTTTCAACGATCCGTCACATTATCATCCTATCGACTACATATCATTGCCAAAAATGGGTAAAGTAGACGGCGCTCTGTTTGCGTTCGGCGATTCCATGTACCCACTCATTAAAAGTGGTGACATTATAGTATATCGTCAGCTACACGATCTTTTAAACTCAATTATTACGGGAGAAATGTACCTTCTTAGCTTCGATCTGGAAGGTGAGGAGTATATAGTAGTAAAATACATTCAGGAATCCGAACTTCCGGGATGCATAAAGCTGGTAAGCCAAAACCAGCACCACCAACCCAAGGACATACCACTTTCAAGCGTTCGTGCGCTCGCACAAATCAAAGCTTCAGTACGTTTCAACATCATGCGAAGCGGAATATAAGCACTATTTGAGATCAAAAACACATAACTAACTGATAATCATACATAAAACGCTAATAAAACATGTTTGTTTCGTGTATTATGGGGTATTTTAAATACAAAAACACGTGTTTTTAATAATATATTGTGCATTTTGTACCATTTTACACATGGTTTTTTTATTGTTTTTGGCCGTCCATTTGGCCGTCCATTTGGCCGTCCAAATACATTTTGTGCGTTTTTTCAGGTAGCCGGTTACTGGCATAAAAAAAGCCTTCAGGCATATAGTTTACACCACATACCATAAGGCTACATATCGCATATAATAAGCCATATAGGCTATTGTAGGCGCATTTTTACCACCGCTTAAACCACACTTAAACACCGTTTAAACCCGCACATAAAAAAAGCCCCAAACAGGAGCTATAAATTAAACTGAAATTAAACCGAATGTACTTTTTGTTTTTTCTGTTTTTGTTCTATGTGTTTTTGTTCCAGATTGTTACGCTATGTATTTTTGTACAAATCGTTTTTTTTCTTGTAAATCTGGGCGCATCTTATGCTTATAACAACTGGCTGACTGCATTCGGCAAAATCAATAACCTGATCAACAGTCGCTATCAGGACTATTACGGATACGACGTACAGGGATTCAACATATTGGTTGGGGCTGCATTCTCATTCTAAAGCAAATATACCGCAACAAAAAAGCATCGAAAATAATTTCGATGCT
>CAYVEL010000009.1:0-5074 GCA_964450345.1 uncultured Candidatus Saccharibacteria bacterium
GGAATTTCGCTACCTTAGGACCGTTATAGTTACGGCCGACATTCACCAGGGCTTACATCAGTCACCCTTACCCTTGCGGATAAGAACGCCGATGGTTGACCTTCTGGCATTGGTCAAGTGTCACCCCCTATACATCCACTTACGTGTTCGCAGGGAGCTGTGTTTTTGATAAACAGTTGCCAGGCATACTTTAGCTGCGGCCTAACTTGCGTTAGGCAAGCTTTATTGCGAACTTACAGCTGCTTTTTTGCCGAGTTCCTTGGAGATCTCTCACTCGTTCGCCTTAGTCTACTCGACTAGATCACCTGTGTCGGTTTGCGGTACGGTTTCTATATGAATTAAGCTTAGAAGCTTTTCTCGGAAGTGTGCTTTACATAGTTCCCAGGGGCGAACCCCTAAGTTCATACTCCACTCGAATACATCATTAAAGATAGTCTCCGGATTTACCTAGAAACATTCTCATGGCATAAACGCAAATCCAATAATGCGCTATGTATACAACTCTTCGTCACTCCATCGCTTCATACAGAAGTTAGGGAATATTAACCCTATGTCCATCGCGTGCGGCTTTCGCCATTCGCTTAGGCCCGACTAACCCTTCGCTGACATTCATCGCAAAGGAAACCTTGATCTTTCGGCGTGCGGGTATCTCACCCGCAATGTGGTTACTTGTGCCAACATTCTTACTTCTTGACGCTCCAGCGTGGGTCGCCCCTTCGCCTTCACTGCAGACAAGAATACTTTCCTACCGCTTGCAAATGACGAATCATTTGCAAACCCTCAGTTTCGGTACTGTGTTTTAGCCCCGATTATCTACGGCGCAAATTCTCTCGATGAGTGAGCTGTTACGCTTTCTTTAAATGATGGCTGCTTCTAAGCCAACATCCTCATTGTTTCTGAAAACTTACCACCTCAAGCGCACTTAACACAGATTTTGGGACCTTAAATTGAGATCCGGGCTGTTTCCCTTTTGTCCAATGGAGCTTAGCCCCCATAGACTAACTGCCAGATAATAATTCAGGGTATTCGGAGTTTGATAGGCTTTGTGAGATTTCTCCCTGTCAAAGCCTTCCAGTGCTCTACCCCCCTGAGGTTAATCTGACGCAAACCCAAAAGTTTTTTCGGAAAGAACCAGCTATTACCAGATTCGATTAGCTTTTCACTCCTTACCACAAGTCATCGCAGAGAATTGCACAACTCTAGCGTTCGGACCTCCCTTTCCCTTTCGAGAAAGTTCATCCTGCTCATGGCAAGCTCATCTGGCTTCGGGTCTGATGCATACTACAAACGCGCTGTTCACACTCGGTTTCCCTAAGGCTCCACCCGATCAAGGGCTTAGCCGAGCAGCATGCATCAACTCGTTGGCTCATTCTTCAATAGGCACGCCGTGACGGATACTTGCGTACCCGCTCCGACTCCTTGTAAGCATATGGTTTCAGGTCTATTTCACCGCCCTCACCGGGCTACTTTTCACCTTTCCCTCACGGTACTAGTTCACTATCGGTCTCCAAGAGTATTTAGCCTTGCCGGTTAGTACCGGCAGATTCCCTCAGGCTATTCATGTCCTGAGGTACTCAAGAATAAGAACAAAGAAGAACCATTGTTTTCGCCTACGGGACCATCACCCTCTAGGGTCTGGCTTTCCAGCCAGTTCGACTAACAATAATCTTTTTAACTTCTCTGCTATAAATAGCACGTTCTTACCTTACAACCCCCAATCTTAATCCTACGGAACAAAGCATTGCGCCGTAAGATTAAGATTAAGTTTGGGCTTCTCCGCTTTCGCTCGCCACTACTAACGGAATACAAATTTGTTTCTTTTCCAGTGGGTACTGAAATGTTTTACTTCCCCACGTTAGCTCCTTTACTTAGGTAAAGGTCATCACTCGAAGTGATGGGGTTTCCCCATTCGGACATTTCCGGATTAACGGCACTAGGCACCTCCCCGGAACTTATCGTAGCCATGTAACGTCCTTCATCGCCTCTCAGAGCCAAGGCATCCACCATACGCTCTTAAATTTCCCATTAGGAAATCTAAAAACCACACTTTAAAATACTTACATAATTACCTTTTATTTAACTTATTAACCCTATTCAGTTTTCAAAATTCTCTTCCCCTCTTTGTTAAAAAAAATACCGCTCGCGCGGCAACTAGAAGAACATTTAAGTTCAGCTAATTACCGTTTAAACTTATAATTTCTTAACATAAGGAAGTGATATGCATTATATATGAAGCAGTTTTAAAGTCAAGCATTTTATACAAGATAATATAGTGTTTATCATATCAACTAATACATACTCTAAAATACGGCCTGAATAATGGTTAAAATAACAGGCAATATAAATATTAATTGAATTTTAGACCACAAATAAACAAAAAACTCTCTGCTATTTGCAGAGAGTTTTTTGTTTCTAATTAAATAAATACTATCTACTAGATATATTGTGTTTAATTTTTTCTAGAATTTCTTTAGCAACATCTTTTCCTCCGATACCGAATGAAAGACCTAGAGCTAATGCTAGAGCAAAAACAACTCCTGTAATAATAGTCTGAATAATAGGAGCTACAATTCCTAGCTGATACATAACAGTCATGATAGCTGCTATCCAGATTGACCACTTAGCTACAGCACCTAGAAGGTGTGAATTACCAAGACTTGTAGCCTTTGAACCAGCAACAATGAACTTCTCAGCAACACCAGCTACTACAGCTGCTACAAGTAGCATTAGAACTGCTACGATAACCTTTGGTAAGTATTCAACAACCATACCCTGTAGGAATGAGTTAACATCATTCAATCCAACAATACCAAGTGAGAACATTAGGAACACAACTATAATAAACCACTTAACTAGTCCACCAATAAACTTTCCTGAGTTTAGATTGTAACCAGTCTTCTTAACTATTTCATCTAGTCCTGATGACTTAAGTAGAGTATCTACCTTTAATGAAACAAAGATCTTCTCAATAAGAGATGCTACTAATGATGCAATAATCCATCCTATAGCAAATAGAATCACTGCTATTAAAATAAGAGGCAATACTGTAATAACACCACCCCATAGATCTGAAAGTGATGCATTGAAGTTATTTGCCAAGCTTGAAATTGTCATACTTCTTAGAATAAATTAACTAATAATAAACTTATATAGTTAATTATATCATTAAGGATATGTACCCATAAGCCCTTTGGGGACAACTTAATTATTCGAAACAGCTAAACAAATGGCTTAAAAACAATGTTTTATGATTCGATATTTAACTTATTAATTAATGTCTTATGTGGAAAATCAATAACATCACGAACTAATTTATCAAATAAACTCATTCGATACATGAATTCTGGTGTCTCAAAAGCAGAATATCTGATCTCACGTCCAATTTCTGCCTCCATCTGACGAATCATAGATTCTAAACGTGGAATCTTTAGACTATCGCCCACCACAAGCATATCCACCCTACTCTCTGGATCTTGAATAAACACACCAGCCACTACAAAAAACTTAATTCTTCCAATAGTAGAAATTCTCTTAGTTAAATCATCATGCGAAGAAACGGTAGCCAAAGAAAAGAGATGTCTAAGGGCATCACCGTAGTGAAAATTCAAATCATATGTCCAACCTTTAAATTTCTTAGAGACCTTAACTTCCTTATCTTTTATCTTCTTAGTGACTTCTTTATTAAAATCCTTCTTCTTAATACAGCCTATTTTTTCTAAAGAAATCATCTCTTTCTTTAAAGCTTTTTTATCTACTTTAGCGCGCACCGAAATATCATCTAAGTCAAAAACAGTATTATCATTAAACAAAAACAGTCTAAGTAATTTAACTTTATTCTGACTGCCGAAAATTATTGAAAGTGTATCCATTTGGCTATTCTATCAAAGATTAGACTTAACAGAATATTGACGTATCTATTATTTATAACTAAAAGAGCCACCTTACGGTGGCTCTTTTAGTTACTGAGATAAAGTATTATTTAAGTTCTACCTTTCCTCCTGCTTCTTCAATCTTCTTTTTGATTGCTTCTGCTTCATCCTTCTTAACACCATCCTTCAATAGAGATGGGGCTGCATCTACTAAGTCCTTAGCTTCCTTTAGACCTAGAGCTAGAGCATCCTTAACTACCTTGATAACGTTAATCTTGCTTGCTCCTGCGTCCTTTAGGTGAACTGCGAATGAGCTCTTCTCTTCAACTGCTGCTGCAGCTGTTGCTGGACCAGCTACTGCTACTGCAGCTGCTGATACACCGAATTTCTTTTCTAGAAGCTTTACTAATTCGTTAAGATCAAGAACTGACATCTGTTCGATAGAATCGACGATAGACTTGAACTTTGCTGGTATTTCTACGTTTGTTGGTTCCATATTATTTTTAATATTAATTTAACTTTTAAACTTTATAACTTACTAACATTCGAATTTAAATTCGAAAGTATCTACACCGAAGTGTTTAAGCTGATTTCTTTTTTGAAACAGCATCCAAGGCGATAACAAGACCCTGAATTGGAGAATTGATAAGGTTGACGAACATTCCACGAAGAACATCCATTCCAGGAATAAGAGCGATCTCCATCATTTCTTCCTTAGACTTGAATTTTCCATCGAAAACTCCACCTAAGATAGTTGGGAAACCATCTTTCTTACCCTTACCGAACAAATGTGTCTCACGAGCTGGAGCTGTAAGATCAGACGCATATACGAAACCTACCTCACCGGCAAGTTCTGGTATAGTACCTTCATAACCCTTAGACTCTAAAGCTTTCTGTGCAACGCTCTTCTTAGCTACATAGTAACCAACACCACTCTTCTTAAGAGTGCGTCTTAGTGCTGTAGCATCTGCAACCTTCATACCCTTAAAGTTTACGAAAACAATTGCTTTTGAGGCATCTGCTATCTTAGAAACTTTAGCGAATATTTCATTCTTTTGTGCTTTTGTAATTGCCATATTTGGTAATTCACTAATAATAAAACGACCTTTAGGCCGGGTCGTTATAAAGATTCAAACCCAATTAAGGGCGGCAAAATGCCAGAATCTGAAGTAACCTCTGCAGGTCTTATTAGGATTTAACCCCAT
>CAYVEL010000009.1:5174-26190 GCA_964450345.1 uncultured Candidatus Saccharibacteria bacterium
CAAAATGCCAGAATCTGAAGTAACCTCTGCAGGTCTTATTAGGATTTAACCCCATTGCCTGCCGTCTTCGGCCTTAATTAACATACTAAACTATTAAATAACCAGTGTCAACAGAATTTATCTTACTATTTAGAATCAGAAGCATTAACAGTATTACTTCCCTTATTATCTAACTCATAACGATTGATCAATATATATACGAATAGACTTGCGGAAATTATGAACATGAATCCGATTAAAAACTTAAAGAAATCTGAAGACTTACTATTAACTGAATTGTTATTATTATTCATATATACATTATACCGAAAATCTTCAAAAAATTCATTTTTAAGCAAACAAAAAACCGCCCGAAGGCGGTTTTTTGTTTCTTAACTACAATATATTCTACTGTAGGTAAACTCTTTCGTCAGATAACTTTGTACCGTCAGAAAGTTTTAGATCTGATAGACCAGCTGTGAATACTGTGTAATCACCAACTGAGCTAGAATCTGTTGAACCGAACAATACGCTTGATAGAGCAACACCGAAGTTACCGGCTGTTCCTGCTGCAAGACCATTGTTCAAAGTAATCTTAACTGTGAATGTCTCTGTTGATCCAGAAGTTACTAAGTAAGAGTAATCCTGTAGATCAGCTGTTGAGCTCAACTGTGTTGAAGCTGCACCAGAGTATGTATCACCAGTCATAGTGAATCTTACACCCTTGTTGTTTGATGTAGATGTAGCTGCACTGTTTAGGATGTATGCATCCTCACCGAATGCTGTAACATCGAACTTAACAGTTATGTCTGCAACTGAACCAACGTTTGTTGAGTCAGCATCTCTTGTTGAAGAGATAGTTACGTTCTTTAGAACTAGACCAATACCATCAGCATAGAATGTCTGGTTTTCACCAACAACTGAACCTGTAAGCTTTGAAGTTCCTAGAGTATCACCCTGTGAATCTTCAGCGTCAATAGCATCAACGTTTCCTGATGTGAAATCAGCCTTTAGAGAATCACCGTTAGCAAATGTAACTGCGTCTCCTGAAGTTGTAACAACATTTTCTACGTCAACCTTAACTGTAAGCTTTGTTGTCTCATCCTTAGCTAGATCTAGGTTTAGATCTGTGAATGTGATAACACCTGTGTTTGAGTTAAGAGCTGTAGCTGACTGTGAGTCAAGCTCCTTTGAACCCTGGTATAGGTAAACTCTCTTAACAACGTTCTTTACCTGAGCTGTTGATGAAGAAAGAGTAAGAGTCACTGGAATGTCATTGATGACAAGGTCAGAACCCTTAGCTTCTAACTTAGCAACTGCTAGAACAACACCTGTTGTTGAATCTGTATCACTAGCTTCAACTGTAGCTGCCTTAGGTGAAGATGTGTCCTTTGTAACCTTTAGTTCAACACCTGATAACTGACCAACTGAGAATGTCTCAGCAATGTTATCTGAAGAAGAAACATAAGTATCGCTGATACCTGCACCGTCGATAGCACGAATTCCATTTTCAGGAATCTCTACTGACCATGTATTACCATTGTCTGCTGAATCGATAGCATCAACAGCATTTACTACTACGTAAATTTCTGCTGTTTCATCCTTAGTAACAACTGACTTTAGACCTGTGAAACGAGCTGAGTAAAGATTGTTATCCTTACTTAGGTCTGAAGCATCCATAGTAGCTACCTTCTTTCCATCAATCATAAGAGAGATAGAATCGAAGTAACGAGTAGGTCTCTTGCTACCAGAACCTGTGTTTGTTAGATCAACATCAACACGAGTGATTGTAACATCAGAATCCTTAGCTTCTACTTCTGCACCTAGAACCTTCTGATTTGTGTCACCTTCCTCGATAGTGCTTTCTACACCACCTAGAGTGTCGATATTCTTTAGCTGTCCTTCCTCACCTGAAGTTACTACTGGAGTAACTGGAGTTGTAGGAACTACTACTGCTACTGAACCTGCGTTCAACTTAGCAAGAGTCATAGGACCAACATAACCTGTAGCTGAGATACCATTCTTAGCCTGGTAAGCTGCTACTGCAGCCTTTGTAGCTGGACCGAAGTAACCTGTTGGAGCAGCAACGTTTAGGAAA
This sequence comes from uncultured Candidatus Saccharibacteria bacterium, assembly GCA_964450345.1. Classification (GTDB taxonomy): domain Bacteria; phylum Patescibacteriota; class Minisyncoccia; order Phycocordibacterales; family PALSA-1337; genus JAPLZH01. The sequence continues at coordinate 7,252 of CAYVEL010000009.1, forward strand.
CCACCCTTAATAAGTACTGTCTGTAGTGCGCTAACATCAGCACCTGAAGCACCTACACCTAGCTGTCTTGTTAGAGAAGCAGCTGGAGTTGCAGGAGTTGCAAGAGCTCTGATAGAAGCAGCCTGAGCACCTGACAAACCTAGAGCAGAAACGATAGCTTCTGCTTCAGCAGCTGTCATAGCGCTTACGCTCTGAGCACCAACGAATACGCTTAATGCGACAACGCTGGCTAGAAAAAATTTCTTCATAATTTGATAATAAGTTTTTACGCGACATCTCCTAACTATTAATAAAAACTTTCGGAGGTCGCTCTATTAAGATGTGACTTTTTAAGGTATTAACCTTTTTGTCACATTTAACTACTTACATTCCCTAAACCTTATTTTCGACAAGGCCTAGAGAGTAGTTAACGAATGATAATGGACACGCGGAAATACTATCGTGGTGGGACAATTCTGTTATTACTGAATTATTAAAATTTCAAAGTTCCGGACTTCTTTCGTTAACAGGTTTAATCTGTATATAAAGATTATATAACTTACACCTGTATATTAAAAGAATGCTTGTGGATAAGTGCTTTATCCAGGCCGTATAATAATACACCCTTATACCCCCAAAGTCAATCTAAAGCTTATGGCTAACCATATAAACAATAAAGACCTATATAAATAAAGGTTTATTTGGAATTGTTTATATAATACTTACTCCACCTTCTTTCCCCCTCTTTTCTTAAGATTCCTTCTTGAATAAGTTCCTGTAACTCTCTTTGAATTGTCTTCTCGCTACATCCTTTAACAACATCGCTAACATCCTTTATGGTTAATCCTCCACCCTTATTATTAAGGACTGCTAATATAGAATCCCTTCTAGCATTCTTAACATTTTTCTTGATCTCTTTGATTAGACTATTTTGATGTCCTTTATTATCTGTTTTATTTATATGGTTATTAATAGAAATAGAGTCTCTATTTGTTTCAGTAAAATTACTATGTCCTTTATAAAAACTTTCTCTACTACTTAAGGATTTATTCAAATTTTGATCAACGGCTTTGACAGTGTTGTTTGAGTCCTTTGAATTTAATTCTGCAATATCCACACCGAAAAAATCATCTGATAATAATACTCCTCCAACAGACATTCTTTCGTGATGAATTGATTCAAGATGTTCTAAAAGCATACGAAATTCATCTGCAATAATCTTAAAATTCATTGATGATATAAAGCCAGAAAGATGTGACACTTCTAGTAGAGAAAGTGTACGCAAAAAGTTTGCTTGTAAGTTTTTTAAATTAGAAGAAAACTTATCTCCTATAGAATACTGGAAGACGTCTTCTATCAACCTAACACCACCCTCTCGTAGTGACCATTTAACAGGCTCACTGTCCGATAGAAATTCAGTGATCAAATATATGGCCGATATAATTTTTTCTGTCTTTTTGTAAAGAAAATATAATTTCTTCTCCTTAGCAAAAATGTCTAGCTTTATAAAGCTATCTTTATTATTCATAAATATGTCTTTTAATAAAAAGTCTTTTAAACTGTCCTTATGTCCTTAATAAAGGACAAGAGATTTAAAACTAACTATGTCCATTATATAACGGACACGAATAAAAGCAAAAGACAAAAATATATCATTGTGTTGTAAGTGTTTTTTAGCTTTTTTAGTGTTAAAATCTATATATAACTAATTAAAATAATGGCAAAAAAGAATGAAGATAAAACCTTCGATGTTGTAAAAGATATTGTCGATGGAGTAAAGGCTGAAACCAAAAGAGCTATCATTGCGATAGGACTAACTGTTATAGCTTTATTCATAAGTTTGGCAGCTTTCGATAAAGGAGGATCTGCTGGTGATCTTATATATTCAATATTAGGAAAACTATTCGGTACCACTCTTGGTTACTGGATAATAGTACTTACATTAATACTTATAGCTGCATCTTTCCTTAAAAATATAGACCGAAAATTTGATGCTCTTAAGATAACTTCTTCGGTGATATTTTTCATATCATTACTTGGACTATACGAACTATTCTTTAATGGTAACGGGGGAATAATTGGATACTATATCTGGTTCCCTATTTATAAAGCATTCTCTGCTTATGTCAGCTTTATAATTTTCGTCGCATTGATCTCAATATCATTAATGGTAATTTTCGATTCGCATTTTACATTAGACTCATTAAATCTATGGAAAAAGTTTTCTGCTTATAGAAACTCAAAAAAGAAACTTCCAAACAAAAACCAAAAACTAAAACTTCCAAAAGACCTAGAAGAAGATGAGGAGGAAGCAGATGAAGAAACAGAATCAGAAGAAGAATTAGAACCAATAAAAATTGCAGAAAAACCAGATGAAAATAAGAAGGGTAAACTGGCAACAAAAATAGCTTCTGCATTATCTACCTTTGATAGTGCTGATGAGGTTCCTGTACTTACAAAAAGTGAAATTATTTCTACTAGAGAGTACACCCCTCCTCCAGTTAATCTACTTGAAAAAGATAAGGGAAAACCAGAGACTGGAGATATTAAGAGTAATGCGAATATCATTAAACGTACCCTTCAGAACTTCGGAATTAATGTAGAGATGGATGAAGTATCTGTAGGTCCTACGGTTACTAGATATGCTCTTAAGCCTGCTGAAGGAGTAAAACTGGCAAAGATAGTCGCCCTTAACTCAGACTTGGCACTAGCACTAGCAGCACACCCTATAAGAATAGAAGCGCCTATCCCTGGAAAGTCACTTGTAGGTATTGAAGTACCTAATAGCACAAAATCTACAGTTGGCTTAGCTACCATGCTAGGTTCTGATGAATTCGCGAAATCTGATAAACCACTACTAGTATCCCTAGGAAAGAGCATCACTGGTAAATGTCATTTTGCAAACGTCGCAAAAGCACCACACATGCTTATTGCTGGTACCACAGGTTCTGGTAAATCAGTATCTATACATACAATCATAACTTCCCTTCTATTCAGAAATTCACCTGAGATGATGAAGTTTATCTTTATTGACCCAAAGAGAGTGGAGCTAACACTTTATAACAAGATTCCTCACCTATTAACTCCTGTTATCACTGATGCAAAGAAAGCAATCTTAGCTCTTAAATGGGCTGGAAAAGAAATGGCACGCAGATATGACGTATTAGAAAAGCATACAGTTAGAGATATAGACTCTTATCACAAGAACGTTTTGATGCCTGCAATTGAAGCTCTGAAACTTAAAAAAGCAGCTGGTGAATCTACAGATAATGAAGTCATGCCAGAAAAGATGCCTTATATAGTAATCGTAATTGATGAGCTTGCTGATATTATGCAGACATATCCTAGAGAACTAGAATCAGCTGTAGTTAAGCTGGCACAAATGAGCCGTGCGGTTGGTATTCACCTTATTCTATCTACACAGAGACCCAGCGTTAACGTTATTACTGGTTTGATTAAAGCTAACATTCCTACACGTATTGCTCTTCAGGTGTCATCTCAAGTAGATTCAAGAACAATTCTAGATCAAGTAGGTGCTGAAAAACTTCTAGGTGCCGGAGATATGCTTTACCTAGGTTCAGATATGCCAAACCCAGTGAGATTGCAGTCAGCTTATGTTTCTGAAACAGAAGTAAAGAAAGTAGTTAAATATCTAGTAGATGAATACAGAGACGAATTAATGGATCAGCTTAATCTTAACGCAAAAGAAACTGAAGCAGGAAGTCAGGCTGTATTTAGCGCTCAGTTAGATGATATGGAAGCAGATGAGCTAGGTCCAGACGATGATCTATATGATGAAGCTAGAAGAATAATACTAGAGACAGGGCAAGCTTCTACTTCATTTATCCAGAGAAGATTAAGAGTGGGTTATTCCAGAGCAGGAAGACTTATGGATATAATGGAAAGAAAAGGTGTAGTAGGACCAGCTAATGGATCAAAACCTAGAGAAATTCTAGATGCTGAATATAGAGGACCAAACAGTGGCGCCGATAACTCCCCCGACACTCCTGAAGGAATTGTCTAGAAAATTTTATGGACAGAGAACGAGTATTAAAAACCATAAAATTTTCTTTTATTACCTTAACGGCAGTAGTAATAATTTTTCTAGTAATATTTCAGACTAGAAAGTTAGTTACTGGCCCCAAAATAGAAATTATTAGTCCTAAAAATGGCCAGATTTTTAGCAGTAGTACCATAGTCATTGAAGGAAAAATAATTAATGCTACAGAGACTAAATTAAATGATCGCCCCATCTTTATTGATAGAGACGGAAATTTTAAAGAAATCATCATATTAAGCCCTGGTATCAATTACGAGAAAATATACGGAAAGGACCGATTTGGTAAGGAAAAAGAGACTATTTTAGACCTTATATATAGCCCTTAAATACATAAATTAAATATTGTGTTTTAATTAAGAACTTTATCTAGATTTTATAGTTTTTAATTATTATTTAAGGTAAAATCATATACAGTTAGGACACTAAATTACTAGAATTTATACATAGAAACATATGGCCAAAAAAACAAAAAAAGAAATAAAAAGAGACGAAAAGATTGAAGAAGGTGTAACTAACGAAGAAACACTTACTGAAATTAATGAGTCAGAAGAAGGTGAAAATAAAAAAGATAAAGACACATCAAAAGAACTAGTTGGTGCTTTAGATGCTATCCGAACAAAATTCGGTGATGATTCTATTATGATGTTGGGTCAGAAACCAAAAGTAGATGTTAATGCCATTCCTACAGGTTCTATCGGATTAGACGCAGCACTTGGTGTCGGAGGTATTCCTAGAGGAAGAATAGTAGAGATCTTCGGTCCAGAATCTTCTGGTAAGACTACCCTCGCCCTTCATGTAGTAGCCGAAGCTCAGAAGAGAGGTGGGCTTTGTACTTATATCGACGCTGAACATGCTATGGATCCTGAATATGCTAGAAAGATTGGAGTTAAGATAGACGAATTACTGATTTCTCAGCCAGATACAGGTGAACAAGCTCTAGAAATAGTAGAGAGCTTAGTCAGAACAGGAAAAATGGATGTAATAGTAGTAGACTCTGTAGCAGCATTAACTCCTAAAGACGAAATCGAAGGAGATATGGGTGCTCAGCATATCGGTAAACAGGCTCGTCTAATGTCTCAAGCTTTAAGAAAGCTTACTGCTTGTGTCGCCCGCTCTAAAACTGTAGTTATCTTTATTAACCAGATTAGAATGCAGATCGGTGTAATGTTCGGTAATCCAGAAACTACCCCAGGAGGAAAAGCTCTAAAGTTCTATACATCTGTAAGATTAGATATCCGTAGAATTGCTCAGATTAAGAAAGGCGAAGAGATTATGGGCGGACGTGTAAGAGTTAAGGTTGTTAAGAACAAAGTTGCTGCCCCATTCAGACAAACAGAATTCGATCTAATGTATAACGAGGGTATCTCTCAGGAAGGAGAAATCATCGCTCTAGGTGAGAAAATGGGTCTTATATCTAAATCTGGTAGTTCTTACTCATATGGTGAACTAAAAATTGGTAGAGGCTATGATGCTACACGCCAATTCCTAAGAGAAAATAAGGATATTAGAAATAAGATACTAGCGGAAATCAGAATAAAGCTAAAGGAAGAGATTTAATCTCTCCCACAGTAATACACTTGCACTTTTTAGTTAAACCGTATAAAATGGCTTAACTAAAAGTTAATTTTACTATTTTTATGGCAATGCTTGAATACAACGAGGCAGTCGAAAGAACATACATAGTTCTAGATGGCGAACCTTATGAAGTGGTTTCTTCTCATGTTTTTAGAAAACAACAGAGAAAACCTGTTAATGCTACAAAACTTAAGAATCTGTTTACTGGAAAAGTAGCTGAACATGCTTTCCATCAGTCAGAAAAGGTGGAGGAAGCAGATGTTGAGACTAGAAGAGTTAAGTATCTATATAACAGCCGTGGAGAATTCTGGTTCTGTGAAGAAAACGATCCTGGTAAGAGATTTAAGTTAACCGAAGAAGCTGTTGGTCCAAAGATTGGATATATGAAACCAAACAGTATCTTAGAACTAATTTCTTTCAGAGAAAGAAATATCGGTCTTAAATACCCTATTACAGTAGAACTTAAAGTTACCGAGGCAGCACCCGCTGTCGCTGGTGATACAGTAAAGGGTGGTTCTAAGAGCGTTAAATTAGAAACAGGTATAGAGATACAGGTTCCCCTATTCGTTAACGAAGGTGATGTAATTAAGATTAATACAGATACTAACGAATACCGCGAAAGAGTCGGAAAATAAATAAAAATTAAAATCCTCCTTTCCTCGAAACGATTGTAAGTTTCTTGGAAAGGAGGATTTTAATTTTTTATATAAACACTGAGCAGGAAAACAAAAACCCGCTTTTCTAGAGACTTACAATCGTTTCGAGAAAAGCGGGTTTTTGTTTTATTGATTATCTAGAAACGTATGGAAGTAATCCCATGAATCTAGATCTCTTAACTGCTTGAGCTAACTGGCGCTGGCTCTTTGAGCAAACACCTGTTCTCTTTCTGCTCATGATTCTACCATGAGGGTTAAGAAACTTTTTTAAGATATCGACATCTTTATAGTCGATGTACTTAATATTATTCTTTGTGAAATAACAATCTTTCATATTTTTAATTTAATTTAGATTTAAAACGGTATATCATCAGCATTAATTTCCTGTTCTGGATAAGCTATAGCATCTTCACTTGGACTATCTTCTGGGAAATCACTCTTTGAGTCCTTTCCTTTTGGAGAAGATGTTGCCTTTGGAGCTACACTACCTGAAGTAGCAGGAGCGGCACCAGTAGATCTAGGACCGAATTGTATCTGTTCAGCTACAATTTCTGATCTATATCTTTTCTGTCCATCTGGACCATCCCAACTTCTAGTCTGCATTCTTCCCTCAACATATAATGAAGAACCCTTCTTTATATACTGAGCAACTAGTTCTGCCTGCTTACCGAACACTACGATGTTATGGAATTCTGCACTTTCCTGTTTTCTACCTTCCTTGTCCTTATAGACACGGTTAGTAGCTAAACTGAATGTAGCAACTTTAATTCCGGATGGAAGTGCTTTGACTTCTGGATCCTTTGTTAAATTTCCAAAAACTAATGCTTTGTTTAAATACATATTTTGGTTAATTAGCGCTTTTAACCATATCGTCGATAGACTTATCTAATTCTTCTGGGTTAGATTCTTCTTTAACTTCTTCAGCCTTTACTTCACCATCCTTATCATCTTCTTTTGAAACTTCCTTGGCTAAAGTCTTAGCTTTCTCACCTAGATAAGTGTTTTCTTTTACGGTGTTTGTAAGAAGAAATCTTAAGATATTTGAATCTACCTCAAGTGCTTTCTTAACTTCATTAATACTTTCTGAAGTGATTTCGAACTTTAACCATCCGAAATATCCCTCCTTATACTTGTGATTAATGACTCCGATCTTCTTAATCATAGTGTAAGCTAGAACTTTCTTTCTAGCCTCTTCACCTGCGAAGATCTCTCCACCGAACTTACTAATAACAGAACGGATTTTCTCCACTTCTCCAGCAACTTTTTCTTCTGGAACTGATGGAACTATAAGATATCCTATCTCATAGATCTTTACTCCGTCTTTTATGTTTTCTGTACTCATATTGAATTTTGTAGGAAGTAAGCCGTAAAAACGGCGCAGGGTGACCTACCCAGACTGCCTACATTACTATTAATACGCTCACTTTAACACAATGTTTTAACACTAGCAATAGATAAGCTGAAACGATATGTTCTAATGCAAATTATAAGAAAAAGACCATAAAATAACGATAAAGTCTAAATAAAGTTACTATGTAATTAAATAAAATCTAGATAAACAAACCAGAGAAATTAGATCATCAAAAATTGCCTGAATTTATCAAATCTACTCAAAAGAACCGAAAAGTTTTGATACGTTTCTATATATTTCGCTTTTTACTTCGTTCAATTCCATTCCTTTTATTTCGGCAATCCTTCTCGCAACTTGTATAACATGAGCTGGCTCATTCCTCTCGCCTCTATGTGGTACAGGTGATACATATGGTGAATCTGTTTCTGAAATAATTCTATCCATAGGAACGAATCTAACTAATTCATCATAGTCTTTAACAAAAGTAATCACGCCAGTAAAAGAAATATGAAAACCTAAATCTAGAAAAGCTTTAGCATCATCTATTGTCCCAGCGAAAAAGTGCGCCTCACCTCCAAGAGTAAAATTCTCCTCTCTAAGTATTTCTATAACACGTTTATAGGCGTCTTTAGTCTTATCTTCCTTAGAGTTTCTAATATGAAGCATTAATGGAAGACAGGTTTTCTTAGCGAGAGCTATTTGAGCTCTAAAAATCTCTTCCTGTTTATTCCAAAAATTACTATCTGTTCTAAAATAATCGAGTCCACATTCACCAATTCCGACAACCCCTTTTTCTTTTACTAATTCGCTAATTAAATCTAAATTAGAATCTGCATTAACTTCTATAGGATGAATACCAACTATAGCCTTTGAACCAAATTCTTTAAAAAGTTCTATCGCCTTTTTAGAAGTCTCATTATTAGTACCAACATTTATAAGCTTAACCCCCTCCTCTTCGGCATGTTTATAGACAGAGGCACGATCATTATCATAATCCTCAAAATTTAAATGGCAGTGTGCGTCTATAAAATAATTTTTCATTATAATCTGAGGTTGGCTTTTTGATTTAAGCCTTTCTTAAAAATAGAGGTGTAGCTAAAGCATTTCCTGATTTAATAGCTTTTCTGATTTCTGCTGAAGTATTTGGAATTACTGGCTCTAAGAGATAAGCCACCTTTACCAACTCTTCTAATAAGAATTCAATGTCTTTCTTAGCCTCCTCTGGGTTAACTTTAATCTTCTTAAAAGGCTCTGTTTTCTGTATAAAAGCATCTGCCCCACTAACTAAACTAAAAGCTAATTTTGTAGCACCTTGAATATTATAAACATCCATAAGACCAGTATACTCTGCGTATAGATTGGTATTTTTAAGGCCGGCCTCTATATCTTCAAAAGACTTATTTAAGACCACACCATTCATACTAGACATCTTTAGTACACGACTAGTTAAATTACCTATTCCATTCGCTAAATTTGCGTTATAGGCAATCTTAAAACGATCCATGGTAAATGGACTATCCTCAAATGGACTGATTTCAGAAGCCATAAAATAGCGTAAAGCTTCAGTTCCGTATTCATTAATAACATCGTAAGGACTTACTACATTACCTAGAGACTTACTCATCTTTACTCCACCATCACCAGTTAAGAATCCATTAATAAGGATCTGTTTAGAAGTAGGAAGCCCTGCAGCAATAAGCATTGCCTGCCACATTGAACTCTGTTGACGAAGATTATCTTTACCACAAATCTGAACCATACCACCGGTCTGATTAATCCACTTATCAAACTTAGTCGAATCACTTGGCCAACCTACAGCAGAAATATAGTTAACGAGCGCATCAAACCAAACATACATGACATGATCTGAATCTCCTGGAACCTCTATTCCCCACGGCATCTTTGTCTTAAGTCTAGAAATACTAAAATCCTCAAGACCTCTCTCTACGAATGCTTTTATTTCATTAAACCTAAAATCTGGCACTACTAGAGTAGGATTCTTTTTATATAAATCTAAAAGTTTCTCACCGAAAGCGCTGTATTTAAAGAAATAATTTTCCTCTTCTATAATCTCTATCTCTAAATTTTTATGGATAGGACATTTTCCGTCTTCTAACTCTGAATCGGTTTTCTCTAATTCACAACCAATACAATACTTAGTCTTATAATTTTTCTTATATATAAAACCATTCTTATCGCAAAGCTTCCAAAATTCCTGAGCAGAATTAATATGATTAGCGTCAGTGGTTCTTATGAAATTGAATTCTGGATATATACCTAATAATTTAAGTAATTCCTGAAATCTAGCAGCGTAAAAATCCACGTATTCCTGCGGAGTTTTCTTATTCTCTTCAGCCTTCTTAAAAATCTTTATTCCATGCTCATCTGTACCAGTATTAAGAAAAACATCATATCCTAAACCTTTTTTATATCTAGTTATAATATCAGCACGAATAAATTCCATAGCATGACCGATATGAGGATCCGCATTTACATATGGCAAAGTCGTAGTAATGTAAAAATTTTTCATTTATTATTTAATTTTAATCGCTACAGTTAAACAGATGACTTTCTTCTCTTTTCAATATCAAGATAAAGTTCCATCAAAACGGCTGCGATAGGCACTGAGAGTAACAAACCTAGGAATCCAGCCAATTTAACTCCAACAACAAGTGATAATATCACTACAACAGGAGAAATACCAACAACCTTCTTAACTACCAAAGGATACAATAGATGGTTTTCAAATTGATGTATAAGCACATATAGTCCAGTAACTAGAAGAGCGCCAGTAGCACCACCGTCTACTCCTCCTACCAATATAGCTGGGATAGAAGAAAGTATTGGACCGAATACTGGAATAATCTCAAATACCATAGCGAGAGTAGCTAGAAGTAATGCATGCTGTATTCCTAAAACAGATAATCCTAAGAAAACCAATATTCCAACCATTATTCCGAGGAGAAGCTGGCCCTGCATCCATAGACCAATCTTATTCTGTGATCTTTTCCATAGATCTATAACGTATGCACGAAATTTTTTAGGAGTAACGACTTCTAGAAAACCACCTACTCCGTCTTCTTGAACAGCTAGATAGAATGATAAAACGATTATAAGTATAAAACTAAGTACACCTCCGAATATAGCGCCAGCTGTCTTAACTACACCCTCACCAGAACCAGAAATAATTTTACTAATCTCATTTGTTAAATCTTTTACTGAATATCCATCACCTATACCCTGTATGGTCGAATTTCCGAAAATACCAACATCTTTAATAGGGCTCCACAAATCACTGACACTTAAATTTTGAGGTAACTTTGTAAGATATTCGCTGGCTTCATTTAATACTTGAGGAATAAAGAATACTACGATAACTAGCACGACAGAAAGTATACTTATATATGAAGTAACTGCTGATAAAACTCTGCCAAATTTTCTTTTCTGAAACCATTTAATCATTGGCTCGATCGATGAAGCGAGCACTATAGCAGCGATAATAACTAATACCACGTCTTTAATAACAAAGAGTGTATATATCAAAAGGATAACGATAACAGCTTTAATTATCGTTCCTATAGAAATAGAAATATTATAGTTTTTATCTGGTACTTCCATGCCGTTATAATAGCATGAAAATTTAGATTAGTTTAGATTTAAGAAAATTAACTAATTCTGCTTCTCCGATTCTTTCCTGAGCACCTGTATCTCTATTTCTTATTGTAACTCCAGCATTTTTCTCAATAGTATCGAAGTCGATTGTGATACAGAAAGGTGTACCTATTTCATCTTGTCTTCTATATCTCTTACCAATACTTCCTGAATCATCGTACTCAACATGACCGATCTCTTTTCTAAGTAGGGTATATATAGCTTTAGCTTTCTCTACTAGCACAGGCTTATTCTTAAGTAATGGGAAAATAGCAGCTTTAACTGGAGCAACTTTAGGAGCAAGTTTTAGATATACCCTCTTCTCTCCTCCTAGTTCATCCTCTGTATAAGCGTCTGTAAGAACAGCTAAAACTGTTCTATCTAAACCAAATGATGGTTCAATACAGTGTGGGATAAATCTCTCCTTAGCTTCTTCATCGAAATATGACAAATCAACTTTAGAAGATTCTGAATGTGCCTTTAAATCAAAATCTGTTCTGTAAGCTAGACCATATAATTCTTTTCTACCAAATGGAAAATCAAACTCAAAATCTATAGTTCTCTTAGAATAGTGAGCTAAAGAATCTTTATCGATTTCTAATTCATAAACCTTACTCTGAGTTAGACCAACATCTTTAGTATATTCCCAGACCTGTTTTCTTAGCTCTTCAAATACAGCTTCCCAATTCTTAGGATTAGTAAAATACTCTATTTCCATCTGCTCAAACTCACGAGAACGGAAAGTGAAATCTCTAGGTGCTATCTCATTTCTGAAAGCTTTACCAATTTGGGCTAAACCAAAAGGAAGTTTAGGATGAAGACTATCTAAAACTGATTTAAAGTTAACGAACATACCCTGAGCTGTTTCTGGTCTTAGATATGAAACAGAAGACTCATCCTGCATAGCACCGACATTCGTCTTAAACATCATATTAAACTGCTTCTCCTCTCCTAATTCACCACCACACTCTGGACAAACTTTTACTATTTTTTCTTCAGTAATTCCAGTATTTAAATTCGTACTACTCTTCTTAAGAGGCAAAATATGGTCTGCTCTAAATCTCTTTTTACATTTTTTACATTCAACAAGCGGATCAGAAAAACCAGCCACATGTCCTGAAGCCTTCCAAACATTTTGATTCATTAAAATAGCAGCGTCTACTGGGTACATATCATCTCTATCTTCTACGAAACGCTTCCACCATAAATTTTTAACATTGTTCTTAAGAACAACTCCATATGGTCCGTAATCCCAAGTACCAGCTAAACCACCGTATACTTCAGAACCTTGGAATATAAAACCTCTTCTTTTTGCAAGAGATACTAGTTCTTCCATGTTGTTATTTTCCTTTTTCATTTTGTCTTTCTATATAATATCTATATTGTTTTACTCTTTTTCTTAAAATTATTCAACTCTAGACTCTGATTCGGTATAACTCTTATCTCCAGAATATTTAGTAGTTAAATCTGTCTCACCGTTATCAATATCTTTACCAGTAAACGTATCCTTACCTGTTAATCTAATATTCTTAATCATTGTAGGTGAATCACCCGACTCAGTAGGTGTAGGCTTTAGACTAAGCTGGAAATATAACTGTCTACTGCTTCCGGATGTACCTGTATATGATTTTATTTCACCAACATTCCAAACTAGATGCTTAGTTACTGGATCAAAGCTAAGGTCTTCATCTTTAGACTTATAGTTAGCAAGCCATGTAACATATGCTGGCAAATCCGCCTCAACTTTAGCGCCATCAATACTACTAGAAGTAGTATTTAGTGTCCATACGACAGTGAAAGTAGTTTCTTTATCGACAATCATCGGCATTGGTCCTACATTCTTAAATGGACCCGTGTCACGCAATATCTGAGTTGTTATATAAGCCTTAGGTGTTAATAGAATAGAACCTGTAACAGAATTACTAATCTCTGTAGGTACATTATCCTCTGATGTTCTTTCTGCACTCATACTCACATCCACTATGACTTGAGGATTTTTTAGCAATTCACCCAAAGTAGCAGAAGAATCACTTGGTAAAATATTAAATGAGACCTTCGAACTATTTCCTGGATCAATTTTATTTAAACCAGTAGTACTATTCATATCCCAATATATAGTCTTCTCTCCTGATCTGTATATACCATCATTAACAGTAACTCCTTGTGGCTTAAATGCATTACCAGATAATTTAACTTTCAATTTTGCATTATATAAAGGAGTGTCTAGATTATTCTTAAAATTTATTCCAACTCTAACTGCTCTTCCAGGATCTGTAATAAACTTACCCCCTTCAGCTTCATCACCATTAAATGTTAACCAGGCTGAGAAGAAAGGTTTCTTAATAACCATTAATTGTTCTGTAGATAAGAAAGCGGTTCCTATATTAGCATCTCCCTTCGAGCTTCTAGAACCTACGCTAAATCTAAATGATCTAGACTCATCATCCTGTCCCACCATGCTTCCATTTATAGTTATTGTTCTCTTAGATTTTGGAGGAAGATCTCCTATAAACCAAGTATTATTTCCTGCATAAGGTTTAATAGAAGCGTCCTTATATGAAAAACCGAAAGGATATTCTGCTTTAACTAATATATTTTTTAGGACTTCTTTAGAGTTAGATGTAACTTCTACCTGAAGACTGGTATCTTCACCAGAAACTACCTCGTCATTAGATTTAACAGTTAAACTTACTGGAGAAGACTGAATATATACATCATATGTCTTTTCTTTTTCTAGAACGGCATTAGAACCTTTTACGTGATAGGAAACCTTAACAATAATCTGTTTTTTCTCTCCCTCACTTCCGAATATTAGAGCTCTGTAAGATTCCTTAGAATATGCATTAATATCTATATCACCTACCATTTTCTGAATTCTCTGTAGTTCTTTCGATGGGTCCTGAACATTAGCTGTTCCGCTAGGAAATTCTATTTCAGTATCTACTATCTCTAGCTTGATAGGATTTTTATTATAAATTAAAACATCAAAATCAAGCGGCTCACCACCATTAATATTTACAGGTCCTGCGATCTGTATATCTAAGTTTCTAGCAGAGATTAGATTTCCCCCCTGTGAAAACATATAGAGTGCATAACCACCGCTCGCTATAAAAAATAATAACGAGAAAACAAACAAAATTTTAAACATAGGAAATTTTATTTTTTTAGTAGGACCATATTCTTCGTTAGGATCTACAGTATCAAAATCTTTTTCATCCTCCTGCCAATTACCTTTCACATCAACATCATGAGAATGGACCTTTGTACGCTTAAAGTGAATCGTAGTCGGAGAATTACGAGAATACATGAACTTTTTTAAACGTTCGATTTTACTTAAATCTTCGTCAGATTGCATGTTTAAAATTATATCACACTAGATGAGTAGCCTCGAGAGAAGTGTTGATTTGTTTAACTATTTTAAGGCGATTCTGACCGACATAATCCATCTGTTCTTTATTTATTTCCACTCCTAAAATCATATTATTTGAGTCATCCGCATATCCTAATTCATATAAAATACGCCAAACTATAATGGTCTCGATTAATGGCCATTCTTTAGGATTTTTTTCTAAAAAAAGAATACCGTTAAGCACCAGCTCGTACAGTTTTTCATTCTTATCCTCCCCCTTTAAAAGTCTTTCTAAAAGAAGAAAAATTCTTGCATATACTTTTCTGAGCACAGGGTCTTTAAAAATATCATCGAAGATATAAGTTAATTCAGAAGTAGTTAATTTCCACAAATCTTTTCCTCTGACCAAAGAAAAAGTAGCAGAAGCATAAGTTCTGATCTGTGATGATAATTTAGATTCCTGTTTTCTAATGCTTCTAGCATGAACGAAAATAGTACCTAATTCTTTAGTAAATAGTTTATATAACTTATCTGCCTCGCCGTAATTCTTCGATCCAATAACAATTCCCTCAGTACTGTATATTCTGTAAGACATTAGATTTTTATAACCCTCACGATTTCTTCTTGTTCCCTTGTTTCAACCGATTTAATATTTGCAATTTTCATAAGAGAATCTTTATGTTTATCTATCAAATCCCTCAATGCTGCTTCTTTGGCACTAGAGACAACTATAATATTATCCCTTGGAACTAAGCCTTGCTTTTTTCTATCATCCTGAATTAAACGTAGTATTTCACGAGCTTTACCTTCTTCTCTTAATTCATCAGATATATTGATATTTAGGAAGACTTTTAATCCCTTCCCATCTTCTTTAGATACATATCCTTCTGTAGGAGCATTTTTCTTACCTAGGAGAGTTACAGTCTTAACATTTAGCTCATCAGAAATAATACTGATTAAATTTTTATCAATCTTAGAAACGTTTAGAACCACATCCGCTAAAGGCTGTCTAACATTCATCTTTGATTCCTGTCTAGCAAAATGTCCAAGTTCAACGAGCGCTCTGACCTGTGTCATTCCATCAAGAATCTTCTGATCACTCTTTGTGAATTTAACTTTTGGCCACTTCTCTAAATGAACGCTTTCTTCGTCTTTAGAATTCTTTAATTTTCCGTAGAGAACTTCTGCTGTGAAAGGCATTATCGGAGCAATAACCTTAGAAAACTCTTTCATAACATACACAAGAGTAGATAAAGCTTCAGTCTTATCTTTTCCATCATCACCTCTTAGTCTGTCTCTAGAACGTCTTAAATACCAGTTAGATAAATCCTCTACGAAATCAGCAATAGGTCTAGATGCTTTATCGAGTGTGTAATTTTCTAGTGATTCAGTAATTTCTGAAGTGGTCTCTACTAATCTAGTCTTCATCCATATATCTAGGACATTCTTTGAATTAACTATTTTTAGCTTAGAAATGTCTCCGTACATATCGATAAATGAAAGTACGCTATATAAACGGGCTACAATTTTCTTTGAGATCTCATCAACACCCTTTTCGCTAAATCTTAATTCTTGAGCGCTTACTACTGGTGAAGATAATAGATAATATCTTAGAGAATCTACACCGTATTTATTTATCAAATCTGCTGGGTCTGGATAATTCTTAAGTTTCTTAGACATTTTTCTTCCATCTTCTGCAAGAATTAAACCGTTCACAATAACATTCTTATAAGAAGACTTTCCGAATAATGCGACAGCTAAAATATGCATGGTATAGAACCATCCTCTAGTCTGATCTAATCCCTCACCTATAAACTCTGAAGGGAAAGCTTTATTTTTCTTTGGATCAAAATTTTCTGTAGGTTCACAAACATAATGATTCTGTCCATAAGGAACTGAACCGGATTCAAACCAACAGTCAAATACGTCTGGAATTCTCTTATATGAACCGCCACACTTACAAGGATAAATAACCTTATCAATATGAGGTCTATGAAAATCAATTAGACCCTTGTCATTTCTAGGAGTATCAAACCAACCGAATTCCATAACCTCAGCATTCTTCAACATTCTAGGTTCATCTGTACGATGATCTCTACCTTCATATTTCTCACCTGTAATTAAAGCTCTGAAAGCTCTAGTAGGAGCGCCGTGAGTAACTATCAGAATATTTTTACCAGAATTTTTTGAATCTGTTTCCTTCATGAATTCATATATTCTTTTCAAAACATCTGCTTGAGTCTCATGTTTTGAATTTTTTCCTTCTGGAGTATTTAGAAAGGCTATAAAATCATTCCAATTTCTTCCTAAAAATCCATCTGTATATACTTCACCAAGTCTCTTATCTAAAACAACTTTATCTAATGAGTAACCAATTTCATCTGCGAGAATCTCTGTAGTCTCTCTAGTTCTAACGAATGGAGAAGAAATTACTAGATCAAATTTAACCTTAGATAATTTCTTAGCCATTGCTTTTACTTCTGCTCTACCCTGCTTTGTTAAATGATCTGGATTATTTGGATCATCACTTATTAAATTCTTTGCATTATATTCTGTATGACCATGACGAATAACGTAGTAATTATTCTTTGACTTAAATTTAGAATTTATTTCTTTTACTGAACCTAGAACTTCTATGTTTTTACATTCGTCACATTTCCAGACTGGAATTGGAGCACCCCAGAAACGACTTCTAGAAATAGCCCAATCACGAGCTCCTTCAAGCCATTTACCGAATCTACCTGGACCAATATCTTCTGGATGCCAACCAATCTTCTTATTTTCTGAAAGAAGTTTAGCTTTTAATTTTTCATCAGATACTTTCACGAACCATGATGAAGTAGCATAGTTAAGAAGCGGTGTATCACATCTCCAACAATGTGGATATGAATGAATCATTTTCTCCTTTGCGAGTAGTGAATTCTTACCAGCTAAATATTTAATAACCATTATATCTACCTTCTGGTGGTCTTCGAGTGGCTTTACGAATTCACCAGCAAAGTCAGTAACTTCTGGTTTAAATTTGCCATCCATTGAAACATGCTGAACAAAAGGTAAATTATTAGCTTTACCTAAATTCATATCATCCTCACCAAAAGCTGGAGCGATGTGCACTATTCCAGTACCGTCTTCCGAAGTAACGAATTCTGCTCCGTATACTTTAAAAGCATTCTCAATATTCTTTGTCCCTGAATTATTGTAGTAGTCGAAGACTGGTTTATATTTCTTACCGACAAGATCTGATCCATTAAACTCCTCCACTACTTCGAAACTTATCTTTGTTTCACTCTTATTAAGAGTATTTAACAAAGCTTCCATTCTTTCTTTTGCAAAAATATAGAAAGCGTCATCACTCTTTGCTTTCACATATTTCATATCTGGCTTAATAGCTAAAGCCACGTTTCCAGGAAGAGTCCAAGGAGTAGTAGTCCAAGCTACTAAGAATGTATTTGGTTTATCAACTAATTCAAACTTAACGAAAACTGAAATATCTGTAATGTCTTTATAACCCTGATTAACCTCAAAGTTTGAAAGCGAAGTCTCACAACGAGGACAAATCTGCATTGATTTAAAACCTTCGTAAATCAGACCTTTGTTATAGATATTTTTGAAAATAGAAATTACAGACTCAGTATAAGTAGTGTCCATAGTCTTATAATCATTCTCCATATCCACCCATCTACCGACACGAGGAATTATTTTCTTCCATTCATCTGCATAACGAAGAACACTCTCCTTCGCAGCTTCATTGAATTTCTCAATACCATAAGCTTCAATCTCTTTCTTAGACTTTAGTCCGAGTTCTTTTTCGATAAGATTTTCTACAGGTAATCCATGACAATCCCATCCCCATTTACGAGGAACTCTGTAACCTTTCATTGTCCAATATCTAGGAACAGCATCTTTAATGACGCTCGCTAAGATATGACCATAATGAGGAGTTCCAGTAGCAAAAGGAGGACCATCATAAAAAGCCCAATCATCTTTAGCTTTTCTGTTTAAAGTCTTTTCGAAAATTTTATTTTCCTGCCAAAATTTCAGAATTTCTTCCTCCTTAATAGCATTAACACCGGCTGTAGCGACTATATTTTTCGCTTCATTTTCGGTGTTTTTTACAGAATTATTGGGTTTTTTGTCCTTTGGATCCATAATGAGGCCCATTTTAGCACTTTTTTGGGCAATTTACATGCTTATTAATTAACACCAATTCGACTAATAGAATCGAATTTTTATAACTACATCTTCGCAGGAACTCTAATTCCTAGAAGTCTAAGTCCCTCCTCCATCACATTCTTAAATGCCTTAACTGTCATTACTT
>CAYVEL010000009.1:26290-28541 GCA_964450345.1 uncultured Candidatus Saccharibacteria bacterium
AATGCTCTAGAGTAACCTTTCTTCCCCAGTCATATATTTCATTAATCTTGGAATCGCTCTTTTCGAAAATAACCTTATTTAACTGATCTATTTCTTTTTTAGAAGCTTCGTCATTTTCATATTTATCAGAACCTAAAACATATGCTTTAGAAATGAAAGTTACTTGTTCAGAAATTGGCGAACTATTAACAGGTCTCTCGTTTTCGATTTTTAATATTCCCCAAATAGCCTTAGCCACATGAAGTCCGACATCACCTTGATAATTAGCTCTATCTACCTTTGCCCCACTTCTCTCAATAATTCTAGAAAGAGATTCTCCGATAGAGTTAGACATCAGGTGTCCGATATGGAAAATCTTAAAAGGATTAGGGTCAGTATATTCAACTAAAACTTTTTTACCAGAATAAACATTAACTGTACTTTTAATATCTTTAGAAAGAGAAATTATTGAATCCTTAATTAATTCGGAGTCGATAAAGAAATTAATAAACCCTGGACCTGCCACCTCTATTTTACTAATACCTTTAGTCCCTTTTAGAAAAGACTTTACTTCATTTGCGAAATCTACAGGCTTAATCTTTAAAGCTTTAGAATAAACCAAAGCGATATTAGTAGCGTAATCACCATTCTTAAAATCCCCTGGTCTCTCCACGGTAAAATTAGATTCTTCTATTCCTTTTGATCTTAAAAAATCATTAAGACCTTTAATTAAAATTTCTCTTATATTCACAATGAAAATATATCAGTATTTCGACTTTTACACAAAAATAAAAGCCCCCTCCGACCGTCGCTACGAAGAGCTTGGAGGGAGGGGCGCTAACTGATGTCCTCTTATGGACGAAGAGCTGATGGCTCTTTTGGTTTGCCTTCATAGAGGAGAAGGTGGCCTGTGCTACTAGCTTGTTTTTGAAAAATCAGAGTCGAGTGGCGTTTCGGATTCTTATTACTCCCAGTGCTAAACTACCCTGATCAAAAGATATTACTCCTGCATTAAAATTTTGTCAAACAAAATATAAATTTTAAAAAACAGAAAGCGCACCACTCATGGAGACGTGGTGCGCCGATCAACTCGACAACTCTAGAATTCCGAATCGGCCTTTCCGCAAGATAACCCTAGAAGATGAACTCGCCTATTTAATTTTACTCTTATTAAATAGAGAGTCTATTTATTTACTAAGTGTTTTGTGGATAAGTTCTGCAATCTTTTTAAAATCTTTTTCTTTCTTTCCACGAGTGGTTTCAGCAGCGCTTCCAATTCTAATTCCTGATGGATCCATAGGAGGACGTGTATCGTATGGAATTGCATTCTTATTCACAATAATTCCAACCTTTTCCAATCTATCACTCGCCTCTTTTCCTGAGATTGGTTTATGATCACCGTTTAGTCCTTCTGTCCAAGTGTCAATTAATACAAGATGAGAATCTGTACCACCAGAAACTATTCTCCAACCCTTCTTAGCAAGTTCGTCAGCTAAAACTTTAGCATTTTTCTTAACCTGTTTAGCATATTTCTTAAAAGCAGGACTCTTTGCTTCCTTAAGAGCTACGGCTACCGCAGCGATCTGATTCAAGTGTGGACCACCCTGAAGACCTGGAAATACACCCTTATCTATTTTCTTCCCTAATTCTCTTTCGTCATTTTTAGTAAAGATAAGCGCGCTTCTAGGACCACGAAGAGTCTTATGTGTAGTAGTGGTTACAATATCTGCATACTCAAATGGTGTCGGATACTCCTTACCCGCTACAAGACCAGCAAAGTGAGACATGTCTACCATAAGTAGAGCTCCTGAAGCATCAGCAATTTCTCTAAACTTTTTAAAATCTACCACTCTAGGGTATGCAGTAAATCCAGCGACAATAATATTTGGTCTCTCTTTAATAGCTAATTCTTTAACAGCTTCATAATTAATCATATCTGTAGCCTTATCAATACCGTAAGGAACCTGAACCCAGAATTTACCAGTAGCAGAGACTTTATGACCGTGCGTTAAGTGACCTCCATGATCTAGTGACATACCCATAATCTTTCCACCTGGAGGAACAAGGCCAACATATACAGCTAAGTTAGCTGGAGAACCAGAAAGGGCCTGAACATTCACACTCCATCCAGCACGATTTAGTCCGAATAATTCTAGCGCTCTATTCTGACAAAGTGTCTCTACCTTATCCATTACTTCATTACCTCCGTAATATCTTTTTCCAGGATATCCTTCAGCATATTTATTAGTTAATTCAGAACCTAAAGCTTCTA
>CAYVEL010000010.1:0-3953 GCA_964450345.1 uncultured Candidatus Saccharibacteria bacterium
CTTTGAGATAGGGTGTGGTCGAATTGATTTTGACCGACGTCTACTGCATAAATATGTTTAGCTCCATTTCTAAGTAGACAATGACTAAAACCACCAGTAGAAGAGCCAATGTCTAAACAAACTTTATCTTTTGGATTTACACCAAATTTCTCAAGCGCTTTTTCTAGTTTAAGACCACCACGACTTACGTATGGATTTATTTCTGAAATTGTTATTTCTGAATTTTCATCTACTAATTCTCCAGCTTTTGAAGCTAAAATTTCTGTCTTTGAGCCATCCTGATTAATTTTCCTGTACGAAATCTTATTTCTCTTAATTAGATCAAGTACCTGAGAACGGCTTTTTACTAGTCCTC
The DNA here is from genome assembly GCA_964450345.1 of uncultured Candidatus Saccharibacteria bacterium. Classification (GTDB taxonomy): domain Bacteria; phylum Patescibacteriota; class Minisyncoccia; order Phycocordibacterales; family PALSA-1337; genus JAPLZH01. The sequence goes on from CAYVEL010000010.1 coordinate 356, forward strand.
TGTCTGTTATTAGTTTATCTATACGTATTTTAGCCATTTTCTAGGTGTCGTTTATTGTGTTATTATTTATATTAATTACATTTAACAAATTAGCAAGTCTATATGATATATATATTAGCGGTTCTAGCGTTTGTCTTCACTTTTTTAGGTGGAGTATTCGCTCTAAAATTTAAAGACAAATTACATCTAATCGCGGGGTTCAGCGCGGGAGCGGTACTCGGTCTAGCCTTTTTTGATTTGATTCCAGAAGCATTAGAAATATCTGAAGGTTATTTTGACGCGTCACAGGTCATGACTGTATTTGCGCTGGCTTTCATTGCTTACACCATCTTAGACAGAATGTTTCTACATCACAGTCACGGTAATGAAGAGGTGATATGTCAAAACGAAACTCACGGACACAAAGCTACTAGAAATCCAATGTTGGGTGTCGGCGCATTATCATTGCATAGTTTGTTTGACGGCTTGGCTATCGGTCTATCTTTTCAGGTTTCTATAAGTACAGGTATCATCGTGGCTATTGCTGTTTTGGCTCATGATTTTTCTGATGGAATTAATACTGTTAACTTTGTATTAAAAAATGAGGGTGATGGACATGAACATGATCACGCAGAAGGTGAAAAGTGTAACAGTGGGCATAAAAAGGTTTATAAATGGTTATTAGTAGATTCGATTGCTCCTGTAATTGGTGTGGTGCTTGGTTCTATAATTATTCTTCCTGATAATGTTGTGGGTATTATAGTCGCTGCTTTTGCTGGATTCTTTACTTATCTTGGAGCCTCGGAATTACTTCCAGAGAGTTATCATAATCATCCTTCATGGGCTACTACTTTAATGACTGTGCTTGGTATGGGGGTTATTTATTCTATTATTAAGTTAGGTGAATTAGGTCTTTCATAAAATCTTTTATAAAAAATGCTTACATTAATTACAATTATTTTTATAGTTCTAGCAGGTTTAGGGGTTTTGTTTTCTCTAGTTCCTTTTGCTCCATCTGTTCTATTAATGACAATTACTATCACTCTTTATGCGATGATAGATAATTTTCAGAGAGTTACTATCGGTAACTTAATGGTTATCCTAGGTATTTATTTAGTTAGCTTCATAGTAGATAACTTCTTAGGAATGGCATGGGCTAGATATAAGGGTGCTACATTTGCTAGCTTGATGTGGGGAATGCTAGGTACAATATTGGGTTTCGTTATTATTCCACCAATCGGAGCGATTTTCGGTCTTTTCTTAGGAGTATTTTTATCAGAGCTACATCACAGACATAATTCAGGAAAGGCATTTGATATTGCTAAGGCTACTGTAGTTGGTCAGCTTGCAGCTACTATTGTTAATTTTATATTAGCTTTTGTTTTGTTTGTATTGTTTATTTCATTTATTTTCTGGATTTAATCTAAAGTTATTTAAGTCGGTAAATAGGAAAGCGTTTTTTGTTTTAATAAAAGATTATGAAAGATTCTGTTTACGAAAATATTGTTTCTGAGATTAATAAAAGCGCCAGTTTTAAAAAAGCGGAGGTTTTATCCCGCTTTTTTAAAACTGGCGCAGGCGAGTACGGTGAAGGAGATAAATTCATAGGTATTACAGTTCCAGTACTTAGACAGATTGCAAAAAGTTTCGTAGAAGCATCTTTCGCGGATGTTCAGAAATTATTAAATAGTGAAATACACGAACATAGGTCTATTGGTCTTTTTATTTTGACATATAAGTTAGAAAGAAAAGCAAAGAAAGAGACTAGTAAAAAAGAAGCTGGCAAAAATAAATCTGAGAAAAATATAGATTTAAAAAAGATTGAATCAAGAAATCTTAAAGAAGTTTATGATTTCTACATGAAAAATTTATCGAGAATTAATAATTGGGATTTAGTAGATCTTTCTTGTTATAGAGTAGTTGGAAGATATTGTTTTGAAAATAAAAAAGATTCAGTATTAATTAGGTTAGCAAAGAGTAAAAAACTTTGGGAAAAGAGAATTGGAATGGTTTCAGTTTATTACTATATTAAACACGGCAGACCAGAATTCGTATACGATTTAGTTAATATTTTAATGAATGATAAACATGATTTAATGCATAAGGCATGTGGATGGATGCTTAGAGAGGCAGGTAAGGTAAATGAGAAGGAATTAGAGCTCTACGTGGCCCAAAATGCCCCTAGAATGCCTAGAACTATGCTTAGATATGCTATTGAACGTATGAGCGAGAATAAGAGGCAGTATATGCTAAAATTGAAGAATTAATTTATATAAATATGGATACTATAACTGAAGTTAAGAATAAGGCTGCAGAAATTAAAGATGTAATTTCTAAGGCGGGTAAGATATTGCTGACCTGTCATCCTCATCCGGACGCTGATTCGATCGGTACTGGTTTAGCTTTATATGAATATTTAACTTCCATTGGAAAGAAGGTAGATTATATTGCTGGTGATTCTGGAATTGTTCCATTTATGAAGAATTTTCCTTTATCAGAAAATATCTTAAATAAAAACATATTCGATATTAATTTTTCTGATTATGATTTATTTTTGATTCATGATATCGGATCTTTAGAAATGATTAGTAAAAAAACAGGATTTTCTCTACCAGAAAATTTAAACTCTATTTTAATAGATCATCATTTTTCTAATACAGGTTTTGGTAAATTAAATTTAATTTGTAAAAAAGCGCCATCTACCGCTGAAATTATTTATTTATTGATAAAAGAAATGGGTGGGGAAATTACTCATTCTATGGCACTTAATCTAATGATGGGTATTTGGACAGATACTGGTGGTTTTCAATATCCTCTGACAAATACTGTGACTTTTGAAATCGCTACAGAAATTTCAAAAATTGCACCAGATTATCCTAAGACATTGAGTAATATATTAAATAGTTTAGAAAAGGCAGATATTAAATATGTCGGTATGACTCTTGGTTCTCTTAAAGAATTTGCTGATGGTAAATTAGCTGTCACTATGGTTACTAAGGAAGAATTAGAGAAGAACGGTATTGGTAAAGATAATATTTCATCACATTTATTTATTAATATGCTTAAGGCTGTTTCTGAATGGGGTGTTGTAGCTACAATGGTTGAGGAAGAAGCCGGAAATATGAAATGTAGTTTTAGAACTAATAATCCTGATATGTTCGATCTTACTAAAATTGCTACAGCGCTTGGAGGTGGAGGGCATAAAGCAGCAGCCGGTGCGAATATTAAACTTCCTCCAGAAGAAGCTAGAAATCTACTTGTTAAGACTTATGAAGAAATATACAAGAAGTAATCAACAGTTTCTAAAAACTTTATCATTTCTTTAGAATTTCTTTATCTAAACTTTATCTTTGAAAAGTTAAAATTGTGGCATGAAAAAAATTATATTTCTTGCCACTTTTTTGTTATCAGGAAATCTCGCCTATGCGGATACTATTATGACCGTAGGCGATATTAGTGAGAGAATGGTTTTAGTAAAAGAATCTAGCCCGTATATCGTTAATGAAAGCGTTGAATTAAAGGGCGGTATAGATATTTCTCCAGGAGTAAAAATCATTTTTAATAATAATTCTAAGATTTATTCTAGTGGTGATTTTAGTATTATTGGTGGTGATGCTGA
>CAYVEL010000010.1:4053-22011 GCA_964450345.1 uncultured Candidatus Saccharibacteria bacterium
ATAATTCTAAGATTTATTCTAGTGGTGATTTTAGTATTATTGGTGGTGATGCTGAAGCAGAAAAAATACATCTTTCTGGTCTAGGTGGAATTTATTTATTAAATGGTAAAGGGAGTATTAGTAATCTGATTTCAGATAAACCTTCAGTTAATCTAATTAATTCATCCAGTACAATTTCTAAAATAGATTTAAGAGGATTTAATAAGATCGGACTTGATCTTAGCGCTAATAGTAGAGTGGCTCTAGATAATTCGTATTTCGCTTCATCTACTTCTGCTACGGCTATTAGTGTTAAAGCTGGCTCTATACTGAATGCTAAAAATAATATTTTCGGTGATTTAAAATATGGAATAGTTTTAGAGGGTAAACCTGTTCTAATGTTTAATTTTTTTGATACTGTTTTTGCCGAAGGTTACGGTATGACTATTAAAAATAATATTTTCGAAAGTATTTCCTCTCATGCATTAAATAATAAGAGATACGATGATGGTGCTGTACTCGTAGATGCACGAGAAAATTGGTGGGGCTCAGAGAATGGTCCGAGTGTAGATGAATATGAAAACGATACGGGTGGTACTAGAGCGGCAGGGCTCGTAGATATTTCTAATTGGTTAAAGAAAAGACCAGAAGGAGTTCATAAAATAGTCATGTTTATTCCAGGAATTCAAGCTTCTCGTCTACACACTAAAACAGATGGTGAATTGAATAAGAGATGGGAACCTATAAGTAATAATGACGTTAAAGCTTTATTTATGGATTCAGATGGTTTGAGTAAAGACAGAACAGTTATTGCTAAAGAAATTATTGATGAAGCTTTTTCCTTTAATGTATATAAAAGTTTAATTGAATATCTAGATAATCTAAAAAAGGAAAATAAAATTTCAGAATGGGTGAGCTATCCATATGATTGGAGAAATAGTATAGAAGATATATCAGATTCTATTTTTACTAAAATAAAAGATGTAATAGAAAAAGATAGCTCAGTCAGTATAGATTTAATAGGCCATAGTAATGGTGGATTGATTACTAAATTGGTAATTAATAAATTAGTTAAAGCAGGTCTTTCTAATAATATTAATAATGAAATTTTCGTTGCGGTACCAGAGCTTGGTGCTCCGAAAGTTGTAGGATCATTACTACATGGTGACGGTCAAGAATTAGCTAAAGGTTTGATTCTTAATAAAGAGACAGCGAAAGGCTTTTCAGAATATATGCCTGGTGCATTTGGTCTAATTCCTTCAGATAAGTATTTCGAAAATGCTTCAGAAACTGAAAGTCAGATTATCAGTTTTAAGAATACTAAGGATTTTAGTTTTATTCCTAAAGCATACGGAGCTGAAATCACTACTTATGATAATTTAAAATCATATATGAATGGAGAGGATGGTACGAGAATTAAGCCGAGCCTATCAGACGATCAGAAACCGAATGTTTTAAAAACAAATTTTATTAATAATTCTAGTGAGATTCATAACACAATAGACCCGCTCGATAAAACATTCGAGAATTCATATAACATTATAGGTTATGGTTTAGCCACACCTTCCGGTATTAATTATGAAGGTGAGAAAGAAGCTGTCTGTGTTAAGAGCTACTGTACTTTCGTAAATAATTTAGCACGTAGCTGGAAATTTACTGATGGAGACGGGACTGTTCCTATTACTAGTGCGGAATATAATACCGGTGGAAAATATTATTTTAATTTAAAAGAATATAATAAATCCGGTCTACTAGGATCTAATATTAATCGTTCACACGGCGATATTCTAGAAATTCCAGATATTCTTAAATTACTCGGTGATATTATTTTACTTGGACATATTGATACAGAAAGTAAATTCATATCTCAGATTCGCTCAGCTGAAGAAGGCTCTATGATTAAAGTAAAAACTCATTCTCCTGTAAATCTATATGTTAAAGACAGTGATGGAAGAGTGGTATCTATGGAAAAACTTCCTGATGGAAATACTAAAGTGGTAAATGAAATACCTAATGCGGTAATAGATGATGCTGGTTCCTTCGGAATGATATTACCTGCTCAAAATATAAATATAGATGTTAAAGGTAATGATGATGGGTATTTCGGTTTATCTATAGAAAAGCTAAATAAGAATATGATTACAGTTTCCAGTTCTTCATTCATGAATATCCCTGTTTCTACGACCATCGTCGCGACGGTTTCTCTGTCTCAGTCTAATGTCGCCTCGACTACCATGAGTCTCTATTTTAATTCTGATAAAATAAGCGATTTAGTAATTCCAAGTGGAACAGATTTCATAAAAGAGAAGAGTAGGAAAAATATAAAAGAGAGAATTGATTCAAAAAAGAAAGATAGATTCAGAAGTGAGAAGTTCTTTAAATGGATTGAGAAAAAGATGGATAAGATAGAGGAAATGGAAAAAGCTGATAAAATGTTAGAATATAATCATGCAAAAGAAGTTCACAAAAAATAATTACGGAGCGGTATGGGTCTCTCATTCATCTATGGGCGACTTCATTAAATGTCCTCGTGCATATTACCTAAAGAATATGTGGAAGAATCCTGATAATAACCGTAAGATGTCTATTGTTAATCCTGTGCTTTCTCTAGGATCTGCTGTGCATGATGTTCTAGAAGGTTTAGCTCAATATAAAGCAGAAGAAAGACAGAATGTTAAAGTTTTTTCACAGTATGAAGAAGTTTGGAAAAAATACTCTGGAAAGATTGGTGGATTCAGTGATGCCGAAGAAGAGCAAAAATTCAAAGAACGTGGAAGAAAAATGATTGAGAGAGTAATGAATAATATGGGTCCACTTAAAAACAAAGCTTTAAAATTAAAAGAAGCTGAAGGTGGAATGCCTCCGAATTTCCTTCTGTCAGAAGAAGATAATATTATTCTCTGCGGAAAGATAGACTGGCTCGAATATGTTCCTGAAACAGACTCTATTAAAGTTCTAGACTTTAAGACAGGAAAGAATGATGAAGATTCTGATTCACTACAGTTACCTATATATCAGTTGCTTCTTAATAAACTTCAGAAAAGGAAAGTTACAGGCGCTAGTTATTGGTATATAGATAGAGAAGATGTACCTAGAGAGGTAGAACTACCTACACTAGAAGATTCATATACTAGGGTTATAAAAGTCGCTAAAGAGGTTAAAAATGCCCGTACAGAAGGTAAATTCGTCTGTCCGAGAGGAAGTAAGGGTTGTTTCTCCTGTACTCCTTTTGAGATGATTCTTAAAGGCGAGGCAGAACACATCGGTATCGGTAATTACGGACAGGATCTGTACATGGTAAAAGAAAATAAACTCGGTAAAGCTAGTTCGGATATTTCTGATTCTGAAAAGCCTGCTTCTAGTAATAATGACGGGGTGGAGTCGGCGGATATCATCTTTTAAGGATATAAAATAAAAATAAACCCCATTCATTTTTCGGAGACTTACGATCGTCTCATAAAAATGAATGGGGTTTATTTTTTTAGTTTATTTTTTAAACTGATTGAACGCACTCTTTCCAGCGTAAACAGCCTTCTTTCCAAGAATTTCTTCAACTCTTAGAAGTTCATTGTACTTAGCCATTCTATCGCTTCTTGATAGAGAACCAGTCTTAATCTGACCTGTTCCTGTACCGACTACGAAGTCTGCGATGGTAGAATCTTCTGTTTCTCCTGAACGGTGAGAAACGATTGAAGTATAGTTGGCTTTCTTTGCCATAATAATAGAATCAATAGTCTCACTTACTGTACCGATCTGGTTAAGCTTAATTAGAATTGAGTTAGCAATATTCTTCTCAATACCCATCTGAAGTCTCTTAATATTAGTTACGAATAGATCGTCACCAACAATCTGAATCTTCTTACCAAGCTTCTTAGTCATTAGATCGTATCCTGACCAATCGTCTTCTGCTAGACCGTCTTCGATAGATATAATAGGGTATTTGTTACACCATTCTTCATAGATAGCTACTAGTTCTTCGCTCGTAACTACTTTATTGTCTCTTACTAGGTGATACTTACCATCTTTATAGAATTCAGTAGCAGCTGCATCCATACCGATAAAGATTTCCTTACCTGGTGTGAAGCCTGCTTTCTTAATAGCTTCCATGATAATTTCTAGAGCATTCTCATTTGAAGAAAGAGTAGGAGCGAAACCACCTTCGTCACCGACTAGAGTGTTTAGTTTCTTTTCACTTAGAATTTTCTTTAGAGCGTGGAATACTTCTGTACCATATCTTAGAGCTTCGCTGAAAGTAGGAGCTCCAACTGGAATAATCATGAACTCCTGAAAGTCTGCTGAGTTCTCAGCATGCTTACCACCATTGAAAATGTTCATCATTGGTGTAGGTAGAACGATAGGATTCTTTGTCTTAGCAATCTTATTGAAATACTTGTATAGAGGAATTTCTTCACTTTCTGCAGTAGCACGAGCAAAAGCTAGGGATACGCCTAGGATAGCGTTTGCACCAAGCTTACCCTTGTTATCAGTACCATCTAGTTTAATAAGAGCTTCATCTAATTTTCTCTGATCGAAATCCTTATTAACTAAAGCCTTCTTAATAATAGTGTTAACATTCTTAACTGCATTTAATACACCTTTTCCGCCGTATCTAGACTTATCTCCATCTCTAAGTTCTACAGCTTCGTGTGAACCTGTTGATGCACCTGATGGTACAGCAGCGCGACCGAATGAACCGTCCTTTAGAGTAACATCTACTTCTACAGTAGGATTGCCACGAGAATCTAATATCTCACGGCCTTTAACATTTATTATCTTCGACATATTTTTTATTAATTTAGATAGCAATTATACGGCAAAAGCTATATACAATAAAGCCTTGGCAAAATTGATTTATATGTCGGATTTTTAAGCTCTTTTCATTGATATTTCAACAAAATATTGTATAATTTTAGCTTATGAAACAAGAAAAAACTTCATGGGGCAAAGTAGCTGAATGGTATGACGAGGTGGTGGAGAAAGATAACTCATATCAAAAGACTTTAATTCTTCCAAACCTATTGAGATTAATTAATCCGAAAGCAGGAGAGAAGCTTTTAGATATTGCCTGCGGTCAGGGTTTTTTCGCTAAAGAATTTTCTAAAAAAGATGCGAGTGTTGTGGCTTCTGATATTTCCAGTGAATTGATTTCAATTGCAAAACAGAAACAGACAAATGAGGAGAAGAGCAAAATAAATTTTCTAGTTTCTTCAGCAGATGATTTACTATCTCTTAAATTAAAACCAGAAAGTTTCGATAAGGCATATATTATTCTCGCAATTCAAAATATTGAGAATGCTAATAAAGTTTGGTCTGATGCTTATTCATTATTAAAAAAGGGTGGCGAGCTCCACATAGTTATTAATCATCCAGCTTTTAGAATTCCTAAAGGATCATCTTGGGTTTGGGATGAAGAAAATTCTTCTCAGTATAGAAGGGTAGATAAATATCTTCATGAATCAAAAGAAAAGCTAGATATGAATCCAGGAAAGACAGACTCTAGTTCAAAAGCTTACACGTATTCATTCCATCGTCCTCTACAATGGTATTTTAAAACTTTAACAAATTCAGGCTTCCTAATCAGTCGTTTAGAAGAATGGGTAAGCGATAAAGTAAGTGGATCAGGCCCTCGCCAAAAAGAAGAAAATCGTATTCGTTCAGAAATTCCAATGTTCATGTATATCAAAGCAGTTAAATAACCAAAACAATAAATAAAAATAGCCTCACTTTGGAGGATATTGCAGGCGCGACGGCACGAGTTCAATCTTTTATGACGGAACAAAAAATAAACATTCCTTCCTAGAGACTTACAATCGTCTCGCTGGAAGGAATGTTTATTTTTTGTCTTTGATCATTAATACCGCAGGCACCGCAATCAAAGAAATTAATCCGAGCACAATGAATATTTCTTTCATTTCAAAATATCTGATTGTTAGAGTGAATAGGAATGGTCCGACTAGGTATGCGAAATATCTAGTCATTCTGAATATGCTTAGTAAGTCTGAATCTTTAGTGTGAATTTTCTTAAAGAAATAAGTTTCAATCATGATTTCGGATGTGGCAGCACCGATTCTGGTCATAAATAATGCTACTGCCCAAACTAAAATATCTGGTTCTGTAATGAAAGATAGGGATGCGGTAGATAAAGCCATGATTATAAAACCTACAACCATTAACTTTTTCTCACCATATCCAGAGTCAGCTAATTTACCGAGTGGTGCGTCTACTAATACGAATGGAAGTAACATTGCGGTTAGTATTAGACCAATTTCCTCCCAGTTAAGTCCGATAGTTTTATTTAAATAAACAGGCACATAAATAACCATCCATGCATAGAATAGGTTTAAGACAGTGTTTGCTAGAGATAAGAATCGGAAGTCTCTATGCTTATAGAATTTACCGACTGCTGTTCGGAAATCACTTTTAGGATAAACAGGATCAGAAAACTTTTCGAAATTTCTCTTTAATAAGAATAGAACTGGTATCAGTGTAAATACTGAAGCTACATAAGCTTTCCAGTATTGATTCGTATCTACTAATGAACTGGCAAAAGTAGGAGCTAGTAACCATGCTAAGTTAGAGAATGTGTAGAAGAAGCCACGAATTTTACCCACAGAGTGCATTCTAGAAGTAGATTCTACGAATATATCAATACCAATAAAAGTGGCATTGAGTAGCATTCCGTTAATAATAAAGCTGACACCTAGTAAGTTAATATCTCTAAAACCAATAAGACCAGCAGTGCACAATAGCTGGCCAAATATTAACCATTTAGTAGCTTTATAGTTTCCATATTTTTTGATGAATGGATATACCAAAAGAGCACCTATGATATTTGCTAATGATTGGAGAGTGTAAATCGCACTTATCTGTATTTCAGAACCGTATAGTCCAAAGTAGGAGGAATCTATATATACAGGTAATGCTACGTGTAGGTTAAAAAGAAAGCCAAGTAAATATATTACATATACTAAATGACTATGCTTTTTCTCGGCTCTATTTTCGGCCAAGTGTAAATGAAGATGTGCTCCTTGCATGAGCTAAATTATATACCAATTATCACTGGTATTACAATCGGCTTCTTAGCAGTCTTAACGAATAGGAATTTATCCACCTCATCTGTAACCTCTGATTTAACATATTCATAGTTAATAGGGTTCATTTTTGAAATAGTATTTTCAATAGTTCTCTTAACTACTAGACGTGTTTCATGTAGAAGTTCCTGAGATTCTCTTAGGTATACGAAACCACGAGAGATAATATCTGGAGAACGTTTTAGTTTACCTGTCTGGCTATTGATAACAGCGAAGACGATAAAGATTCCGTCTTCAGCAAGCATTTGTCTATCACGAATAACGACTTCCTGAATGTCTCCAATAGAGAATCCATCTACCATCACTATTCCTGAAGGTGCTTTTTCTTTTAGTCTTACTATTTTCTTACCACCGTCCTGAATTTCAATAACCGCTCCGTTATCTGGAATAACTATATCTTCATCTTTAAGACCTCTGCTCTTAGCAATTTCACCGTGCACTCTTAACATGTAGTGATAACCGTGAAGTGGCATGAAGAACTTAGAATTAACTTTCTTATGAATCCAAAGCATTTCATCCTTGTTTGCGTGACCTGATGAGTGGACGTCAGCAATACGATAGTGAATAATCTTTGCACCCTGACGAGATAGATTGTCTTTTAGTTTCTGAACAGCTCTTTCATTACCTGGAACAATAGAAGATGAAAGTAGGATAGTATCCTTAGCTGTAATCTTCACATACTTATGAGTCTTATTAGCAATACGCATCATAGCAGCATATTCGTCTCCCTGAGCACCTGTAGCCATAACCACGATTCTATTTGGTGGGTATAGTTCCATTTCTTCTGTTGCTATAATGGTTTCTTTCTTAGCTTTAAGAAGACCAAGATATTTACATATCTCAATGTTAGTCTTCATGCTACGACCTTCAACTACGACTTTCTTACCGTATTTTTCTGCGAACTCTACGATCTTTAGAATTCTTTCTAGAAGGGAAGCGAAAGTAGCAACAATAAGTCTACCTTCTACAGTTCTAATAATTTCTTCAATATTTTTATGAACTGTTTTTTCTGGCATTGAGAAGCCTGGATTTTCTACGTTTGTAGAATCAGCCATAAGCATAAGAACATTCATGTTCTTAAACTTCTCGTATTCTTTTTCTTCTGCTTCTGAAGCAATTCCGTTATCGTGGTCTAGTTTTAAGTCACCTGTATGAACAATAGCTCCATATGGTGTGTGAACGATCACACCCATTGAATCTGGAATAGTATGTGTTACACCGAAGAATTGAACTTTTAGAGCACCGATAGTTATAGTTTCGTCCTTTTCAACAACCTTAATATCAAGAGGTGGAAGATGAGGAAATTCTTCCTGTCTCTTCTTAATCATAACAGTAGTTAAATTACGGCTGTATAGTGGTGGATTACCAATTCTAGGCATGACATAAGGAATACCTCCTATGTGATCTAGGTGACCGTGGGTGATGATTACAGCACGAACTTTGTCTTTTCTTTCTTCAAGATATTTAGTATTTGGAAGGATATAGTCGATACCAGGAGTGTTTTCATCTCTGAATTGGAATCCGATATCAATAACAATTATGTCATTTCCAAACTCGATAGCTGTCATGTTCTTACCGATTTCTTCAACACCACCAAGAGGAATAACTCTTATGCTATCTGGTGCTAAAGCTGGAATGATATCTGCAGGCTTAATTTCGGTTCTTTTCTGGTTATCTTGTCTATGTCCTGCACGTGGCATAGATCTCTGGCCTGTACCATGTCTTCTTAGAGGTTTATTTCCAATAGGCTTTTTAACTCCTAGAGGGGAGTTAGTTCTTAGGGAAGAATTGGGTCTATTTTTCTGATTAGGGTTATTGTGATGCACATGTGTATGAGTATGTGGTGTATTCACTGGGCGTACATGATTTGTGTGTACACTACTATGTACATGAGCATGAGTACTATGAACATGGTTATGCACTGGAGTAGGAGTTACAGCTTTAACTGTATTTACTTCTGGTGCTTTCGATACTGTCTTTATTTCAGTATTCGGTGCAGTAGCACGGAAAACTAAAGACACTCCGTTCGAGCGCTTCTTGTTACCGCGTTGCATTCTCTGATTATTTGAATCCATTATTTTTTAATTTGTTAGTAATTTTTAATATTTAAAGTTTTTCTTCATTTACGCTTAAAGATTTCCATATCTTATCTGTCTCTATATACCAATCTTCGATACCTGACCATCTTTCACTTGGTTTAGAAATTAAATTTAGATTAATACCTTTAATTTTGTTTGAAGTTTCGTAAATGAAATCTGGGGAGTATAGGAATATTGCGGGAATGTCGTTCTTAATAATAGATACCCACTTAATAATCTTTTCTATTCTAGTCTTGTCGTCAAAAGAATTTCGGATGTCGTCTATAGCTTTATCGCTGTCTGTATTTGCATACATAGCAATGTTTTTTCCTGGATCATTTCTTTGGCTGGAGTTCCAGAAAGAGTAAAGATCAAGATCTCTACCTAAATCATATCCGAATAGGATAGCATCGAACTTTCTTGGACGAATGACATTTTGAAGTAGATCTCCAGATTCGTATATTTTAATGTTAACTTTCGCACCTATTTTTTCCCACTGAGATTTTATTGATTCAGCAGTTTTCTTTAGATCTGGAATATTTGCTGTAGCAATTGAGAATTCTAGACGAGTAGTTTCAATTTCTTTACTGGTCTTACTCTTTTTTGTTTCTTTAATTAGAACTCCATCTGAACCGGCTTTCCAACCAGCTTTAGTTAATAGATTTTTCGCATAGTTTAAATCATTTTCTGAAATTGAATCAGGATATGCTTTTAGTCCTGAAAGATTTTCGTCTATAACTGGAACAGGGGCTTTTAATGGTGAAGCATATCCATTTAGTGCCTCATTTATTATCTGGTCTCTGTCTGTGACTGCTACTAGAGCTTGTCTGACTTCTATTGCACGTAGGGCAGGAGACTGATTCTGATTAAAGAAAATTCCATATACTCTAGAAAGAGGAAGTTTATGAATTTCTGAATCAATAGGAGAGTCCTTCGTATTATGAGGACTGATTAATGAAACAGCATCGACATTTCCTTCACGAAATTCATTTAGTAAGGTCTCTTCGTTTGGATAGAAATTTAGATCTAGGTACTGTATAAAAGGCTTTCCTCCTACATATTTAGCAAAACTCTCAAATCTGTATGACAAAATAGTTCCGTCAGTGTCTTTAGATATTGTCTTAAACTTATAAGGACCTGATCCTACTGGTTCTATATTATATGTACTGAAAGGGAAGTTTTCGTTTGAAACATTTTTCCAAAGATTTTTAGGTAAAATACCAATAGTAGTATTTTCCATAAAAGGAGCATAAGGCTTTTTTAGAGTGAATTTAATTTCGTGATCGTTTATTTTTTCAAGAATAACACCCTCCCAATTTGCTCTCTTTGGACTCTTAATTTCTGGATCTAATATTTTACTAATTGTAAAAATAATATCGTCGCTAGTTACTGGGCTACCATCGTGGAATACTGCAGCTGGTTTAATTTTGAAATCGTATGAAAGTTTATCTTCGCTTATTGTGTATGACTCAGCTAAATCTGTAACTATTTTTCCATTTGTGGAATATTTCATTAGACCAGAATAAACAATAGAGGTTATGTCTTTATCTGATTCACCTACAGCTAATACTGGATTAATAAATCTAGGTGAACTGACTATGCCTTCAGTAAATGAACCTCCGAAGCGGGGAATGTCTGTTTTTAGTAAATTATTTACTCTATTAAGTAATAGAAGAGCACCTAATGCTGAAAGACCTAAAAATACCGAAAATATAACCTTTTCGGCTAGAGAAAATTGATTAATTATTTCTCCTGCTTTTCTAGCACCCTTTATTTCACGGTGCGAGAATAGAACAGATATTATTTTTTTCACGTTTTAATTTAGCTAAAGAGAGTCGCTAATGTAGATGCTACGAATAGGACTGCTACTATAATAGTTAATGTAAAGATGTTTTTTTCTAGGCCTCTTCTAGTGTGTATAGCTGAGCTGAAGTTATCACCACCACCAAAAGCACCACTAAGAGCTACTCCGGATCTCTGAATAAGAACTAGAGCTGTTAGAACAACAGCTAAAGTGATTTGTATATACGGTAGTATGGAGAAAAATGATTCCATTGGAGAATATATTAGCATAATTGAAAAAATAAGACAATATCTTAGAGGTTTTTAGGGGTGGGCTTATTATTTAAGGGTTTTTTCGATTTGTTGTAATTTTTTAAATAAAAAAGGGGGAGAGCGACTTCCAGAAAACTGTCTGGCATGTCGCTCTCCCTTGACTCATTTTCACGTATGTTTGCATTGTAGACAAAATCCCGTTACTAAATCCACAAGGACACGGGATTTGACCCACTTGATCGCCGAAGCAAATCGAAACCGGCGGAAGATCAGGGTCGTTTTTATTTATAACATATTATCTTATTTGGGCAAGTTTTTGGAGTTGGGGCGATATCTAGGTTTAATTATTATTGAGAATATGATTGTTTTGTGAGATATTTACTTAGTAATTTAAATTAAATATTTGGAGAGATGCCAGAGCGGTCGAATGGGCTACCCTGGAAAGGTAGTATATCCGAAAGGGTATCAAGGGTTCGAATCCCTTTCTCTCCGCAACTTTTGTCGAATTCGACAAAATCCAGTGTCTAGACAGATTCTTCATATTAGATCATGAAAAGAGTAAATATTTTTGAAAACATTTTTGGTAACAGAGAAAATAAATCGAATCAAAAACCATTCGGAGAATTCTTAAATGGTCTATTTTCTCAGGGACTTTATGTTGAAGCATTTCTTTATTATTCCTTAGAAATGGAAGAAAAGCTTAAGTTATCTATAAGAATATGTGAGATGTTCACTTTGAGAACGCAAAAATCGAGTATAAAGAATGTGTTTAAAAATAAATCTCATTCCGATCAGATAAAGTTTAACAATAATTTAGAAAAGCCTTTGGGTCCTCTGATTGATAGATTTGCACTTAATTGTAATGACAAAAAGTTGATTCTTGAATTAAGAGAGTTTAATAAACTAAGACGCAAAGTTTTTCATAAACTCCTTTCTGAAGATAGGGATAAAATAAATCAAGAGATACAGGACAAATTACCTATTTTCTATAATTTGATATTAAGAGTTTGGCTTCATGGAGCACAAAAGATGCAAAAAGCCACCGAGGATATAATTGGTGAACTTAATAAGAAAATGAGGAAATGATCACACCTTTTTGAAATATCGGTAAATTTTTGCTGACGCCTTTCTCGCTTTGGTGCGTTTGGTTCGAATGTCGTCCACTTGTCCCCGCAAAAACAAAAAAGTTCAGCTTCTGCTGAACTTTTTTGTTTTCTGCGAGAGTATAGTGGGTGAGAAAGCCGGACTGAAGTCTCATTGTGAGCGAAGCGAACAAGAGACGAAGGAGGCGGGGTCGCAGGGCTTTTTGCGGAGCAAAAAGAACCTGTGACCGAATCCCTTTCTCTCCGCCCAAAAATTAATTTTTCGTAGAAGTCACAATTTTCCCAGCTTCATAATGCTCGTCCTCGCTTCCTATTAAATCAAAATCGTATTTTTTATTTTCAAGAATACTCTTAGCTGCTAATATGCCCATTTCTAGAGAATGGTCTTGGTTGTTATATCTAAATCGACCTGGTCTACCTATGGCGAATAAATTTTCTATTGAATCAATATAATCCATTACTTTAGAAACATGTTCCTTATACTCTAGGTCGTATACAGGATATGCATTTTTTTGTTTTATTAAATACGCGTCTCTGATTTCTTTTTTAGAAAACAGACCTATTTTTTCTATATGGGGAAGTGTTAGATCTAGTAACTCATCTTTACTCATATTCCAGACTTTATCGTTTTCTGTACAGAAAAATTCTATAAATATAGAAGTTTTTCCTTCTGGTGACATTTTCTTACTAAAGTTTTTCATCTCACTTATTCTTCCGAAAGGTATTTCTGTATTTGGGAAATAAATCCACTGATCATTTGATAGTGATTCTTTATTTAGAGTTATAAAAAGATATACCTGACTTCTGTATTTAAGATTAGAAATAGCATCTAGTACCGGCTTAGTAGGTGTCGGTTTAAATATATTAATAAAATTATTAATAGGTATCGACTCTACTAGGAACTTTGATTTTATTAAACATTTTTCATTGTTTATTACTACCTCTGTTTCAAAAACACTATCAGTTAGACTGATTTGAGTTGTCTGGGTATTAAAAAATATTGAGTATTTTTCTTTAGATAGTTTCTTAACTATGTTTTCATATATTTCACCAGAACCATTTGCGGGGTAGTAGAACTCATCGACGAGAGAGGCTGCTGTAGGATCTTTTCTTTGTGTTATTTTTTTAAATATATTTAATATGATTGCTCTTAAATCTAGGCCCTTTATTCTTTGTTTTGCCCAGTCTTGATGAATAGTGACAGCCGGAATACCCCAGATCTTTTCTGTATAATTAATCATGTTAAATTCTCCGAGTCTTTTACCGAAATGAGCTTCTATATAATCTCTAAAATTTAAAATTGGTTTTTTAAATATCTTGAATTTTATTTTTGAAATTAAGTAGTCCTTTAGCATTAATAAAGACTCAAGTATTCCAATATTCTTTAGAGCCTGAACAGCATTTATGGGGTAGTCATAAAACTTTCCATTAATATACTGTCTCGTATGTCTTTTAACTTTTATCCAATCTTTGCCGAGTATGTCAGAAATAAATTCATATAGGTAGGGATTCTTTGAGAAGAAGCGGTGAGGACCATTATCTGTATAGAAAACACTGCCATCTTTCTCTTTAAAGGTATATGTTTTCGAAAGACCGCCTGGCAGGGTCTCTTTTTCTATAATGATGAAATCTTTAGATTTTTTTGAAAGCTCAACTGCACAAGCTAAACCAGCAGGACCCGCTCCGATTATCAGTGTTTCTGTAGTATAAGTTTTCATTAACAGAGATTATATCATTTTATTGAGTTATTCTTCAAAAAATTATTCTCTAATTTTCACAGAAAAATCGTCTGCATCTGCATACTTTAAAGCGCGCTCATTAATTATGAATTTAGCGCGCGCTTCCTCGAAAGAAAGATTAGTGTCTATAAGACCTAATTCGTAAGCGAGTTTATCTGAATTTTCAGGAAGTAATATTCTAAAATTAAATGGTGATATTTTATCTTCTCTAATCTTATCTATGTGACTTACTATATTAGTAGTACAAGTATTAGTTAGAGTATTGTAGAACTCAGGATTATCTTTTAAATCATTTGTTCTTTTAACCATGTCTAAAAATAGTTCTCTGGTTTTATCTGTTGTCGTTCTAATTGGATATACGTATACAGGATCTTTTCTATAATTAGAACGAAGTTTAACTACATCTTTTTCGTCTGCTATTACATACATTAATTCGTACTGATTAAATAATCCTTTAATAGGGTGATACTTTTCACCTTTTTCTTTACGAATTTCTACCGAAATTGCCACGAAATTATTATTTTCAAATTCAAAACTTAGAAAAGTATGAGCAGAACCAGGTATTCCTTCGAAAGGTTCTACTACATACCAGACTTTCTTAATCTTATTTAAATCAAATTCTTTATCATAATAACTCGGAGTATAACTAGTAGTAGAAGCGTATGTAAAATTTCGGATGTTGTGAATATTAACTAAATCACCATTAATTTCTGCGAAAGATAATATCTTCTGATCATTGTTCCAGTCTCTCTCATTGGAGGGTTTCATTAATAATAGAGTAGAGACTCCAATTATTAGGAGTATTACCACGAGAAAAAATAAGTTTTTTAATTTAAAAATTTTCATTTAGTTTTTATTCTTAAATTTAGTATAGCAAATTATCTTTTAACTATTAATTTAATTTTAAAGATGCTGTATTATTAAACTAATAAAATAATTTTTGAAACTAAATAAATTGGAAGACATAATTTTTAGAAAAGCAAAATCAGAAGATTGGAAAAAATTTAGAGAAATTAGATTACAAAGTCTAAGAACAGATCCTCAAGCTTTTAAAGGTGATTTAAATAAAGAATTAACAAAAGAAGAAAATTATTGGAAGACTATATTAAATAGTCCCAATAAGAGTTTTTATATAGCCGAACACGAAGGTGTGTTTATAGCTCTAGTAGGATCTAGGAAAATTTCGAATGATAAATATATGCTGATATCTATATATACTAGTCCAGATTTTCGAAGAATGGGTATTTCAAGTCGTTTAATTACTATTGTTATAGATGACATTAAGAAAGAGGGTATTAATCAAGTTTGTTTAATAGTTAACCAAACACAGACTAATGCTATTAATATGTATAAAAAACTAGGTTTAGAAGTAATTAGAGATGAAGGGGAAGATAAAATGGGAGATGGCTTGAAATATAATCGTGTTTATATGGAAATAGATTTTTAGCTCGAAGATTACTTTGCTTTCCAAGATTAATAAGCGTGTTAAAATATTCATATGGAAATTAAGGATAAGGAGTTACATCGTATAGCTACTACTTGTATCATTTATAAGGATGATAAGTATCTCGTAACTAAAAGAAGTCCTCATAAGAAAGTTCATCCGAATAAATGGACTGTTCCTGGGGGTGGTCTAAACACTGATGACTATACCAGTAGACCCCAGACACATGGAAATGCTGGATGGTATGGTGCTATTGAGCACGCTCTGTTAAGAGAGATCAAAGAAGAAGTTAATGTAATAGTGGGCGATGTTAAGTATCTTTTAGATTTAACCTTTATCCGCCCCGATGGTATCCCTGTACTCGTCCTTAGTTACTACGCTCCGTTCATTTCTGGTGAAGTAAAACTCGACGAAGATGCAGTCGAATTTAGATGGGTAACTCTTGAAGAAGCGAAATCACTAGACTTAATAGCTGGAATATATGAAGAGATAGAAGAGGTGGATAAGATTTTAAAACTAAAAAAATAAATTTAAATTAAACATGAATAAAATTTTTAGTAAGTTCTTCATAGTCCCCGTAGCTGTTCTAGGAATGTTTCTAGGTATTTCTACTGAAGTAAAAGCTGGAACATTCGCAGGTGGTGATGGTTCTTCTGGTAATCCATATCAGATTACAAACTGTTTAGAGCTTCAGAGTATATTGGATAGTACAAGCGCTGAAAGTGATGCCACGGCTAATTATAAGTTGATGAATGATATAGACTGTGCAGCGACAAATATTTCTGATACTGATAATGAAAATTATAATAATTCTCTATATCATGATGGGTCTGGTTTTATGCCAATCGGTGAGAGTTATGTTTTTCAGGGTGTATTCGATGGTAATAATCACAAGGTATCAAATCTATACGTTAACAGATACACAGCTTTTGTGGGTATGTTTTCGCAAGTTAATAATGCTGAAATAAAAAATTTAAATTTAGTTAATTTAGATACTACAAATGATGGTACAACTGGAGGATTGGCTGGTTATATACGTAATAGTACTGTTAGAAAAGTATCGATTGTTGGGGGTACTGTAAATGGTGGTGGAAGTGGTCAATATGTTGGTGGTTTGGTTGGTTTTAGTGGAAATAGTCATATAGAGAATTCTTTTACTAGAAATACTGTAATAGGACGTAGTGATGTTGGAGGATTGGTTGGTGGATCATCCGTGAACGAGTATCCTTTTATGGGAACATCTGTTGTTGATTCTTATTCTACTAGCGATGTCACAGGTGTTGATCACGTCGGAGGATTGATTGGTTATGTTTATAAAGATCCTATAAGTAACTCTTATTCTACTGGAGTCGTTAATGGTAGCGGCTTATATATCGGAGGATTGATTGGTTTCGTAGATACAGAAGGAAATGGTAATTATGAAGATTATATATTTAATTGCGGATGGTATCAGAATAATAGTGGTCCGGAATATGCTATAGGAGAAACTGGAAATGGAACTCCTGGAAATGTTGATTATAATGTCAGACCTACTTATAGAGAGGGTTTCTTAAAAGATGGTGCTGATTGGTTCTATGATCAGACCAGAAGTATTTATACAACAACTGGAAATTCAGAACCTGTATGGGCTTTCCGTTCAAGTTTGTGGAATAGTCACCCTTCTGATTATCCTGATTTCACTAGAGAGCCGGGCGGTTCTGGTTCTACTAAGAAGCATAGAGGAGGAGGTGGAACTACAATTCCAGAAAGAGTTAATAATTTATTTAAGATGGGTAAAGATGATGAAGCTAGAAGTTTAATGGATAAATGGCCACAGTATTTCCCTAAAGCTACATCAACAGTTCAAACAGTTTCAGCGAATCAGATTGTAGATAATAAAGAGACCCAGTTCTTTTTAAGAAATCTAAAATTAGGTTCTATCGACACTGATGTTAAGAGACTTCAAGAATTCCTAAATAAAAAAGGATTTATTGTGAGCGTGTCTGGTCCAGGTTCACTAGGTAATGAAACTACTTACTTTGGTAAAGCTACCAGAGATGCTCTTATAAAATATCAAGAAGCAAATTCAGCTGATATTTTAATTCCAAATGGATTAGTTAAGGGTACAGGAAATTTCTTTGAGGCTACTAGGAATTTTGTTAATAAGACATTCTTAAAATAATCTAGGTATAAGTACTTGTGGGTGGAATGATATTTTAGTTTCTAAATTTATATAATAAGTATGAAAAATTTCTTTATAATCGCAATAGCAATAATCTTAGGCTTCGCTATTTTACTCGGGCTTTATTCTTATTATAAGAAATCTGATCATGGTTCTTTCTTTATAACTACTACAACTACTGGTTTTAAGACTAATGAAACTACTGTTACTGAACCTGAGTGGACTAGTGACATGGCGGAAAATCCTGGAGATCTAAAACCAGAGATAACGAATGTGAAGATAGAAAAGGTTAATAATCTTTTAGATAT
>CAYVEL010000011.1:0-4515 GCA_964450345.1 uncultured Candidatus Saccharibacteria bacterium
GATAAGTAGAATATAATGCCGTGATGATAGATAGGGGATTTAAACAGAGTTTTACAGTAATTTTAGTTATGGCGGTATTTTCCTTTCTGCTGGTTTTTATTGACTCTGCTACTAAAATTAAAGCTGAAAAAGAGCCAGATATTAAGCCTGTAGAGAATGTGGTTATAGATAATAATGATACAGCCACTTCTACGCAGTATGTCCTGCTTTCTTTTGATGGTTCTAAAGATAATTCCATGTGGAGAAAGACTTTAGATTTTGCTCGTGATTTTAATAAAGATGGCGATTTTATTCATTTCACTTATTTTATAAATGGTGTTTACTTTTTATTACCTGAAAATTCAGGAAAATATAATCCACCTAATGCACCTAGTGGTAAAAGTATGATTGGCTTTGCCGAAGGTGTTAGAGATATAGAGAATAGGGTAGCTAATATTAATCGCGCTATAGAAGATGGTCATGAGATAGGTTCTCATGCAGCGGGCCATTTCGCTGGAAGCGCTTGGAGTTTTAATGATTGGAAACAGGAATTTAATGAACAGAATAAATTATTAAATAGTATTTCAATTAACAATCCAGAAATACCTACTAGTACTATTATTAATTTTAAAAACACTAATTTATTAGGATTTAGAGCACCAGAGTTATCTACTAATTCAGATATGTACGAGGTTCTAAAAGATTTTGGTTTTAAATATGATTCTTCTATAACTGGAAATAGAGATACCGTTCCATATAAAGATCAGAATGGTATATGGATAATTCCATTAGTTACAATACCTGTAGGTGATAAGGGTGGTAAGACTCTTTCAATGGATTATAATTTTAGACAAGTTCAAACTAATGGATATGATTTAGCTGTAGAAGGTACAGAATATTGGGAGACTCTTAAGAAAGAAACCACTGATGCATTTAAAGGTTATTTTAATTATGAATATAACGGCCCTAGAAATCCTGTGACAATAGGTAATCACTTCACTTTAATGAATGATGGGGTTTATTGGGAGTCTATGAAGCAGTTTATTTCTGATGTTTGTAAGAAAAAAGATGTAAAGTGCGTTACAATGAGTGAGTATGTTAAGCATCTAGATAAATTTAATAAATAATTTATAAAAATATGAAAGGATTTGTAACGAATATAGAGAAAGATACTTTAGAAAATAATAATTTTCGAAAAGTTATTTTCACTACTAATCACAGTCAGCTTGTTCTAATGACTCTTCTACCAAATGAGGAAATAGGAGAGGAGATTCATGATGTTGATCAGTTTTTTAGAGTGGAGGCAGGTATGGCTAAGGTTTACATAGATGGTGAAGAACATGATGTAGAGGATGGTTTTGCTATTGTGGTTCCAGCGGGTTCTAAACATAATGTGATTAATATTTCTGATAGTGAAAAGTTGAGACTCTATACTATCTACATGCCACCACATCATAAAGATGGTACTGTTCATGTTACTAAAGAGGAGGCACTCGCTGATGAAGATGATCATCTTTAATTCTAAAGTTTAAATAAAATTTTGATTTAAAATTAAGGTTTTAATCTCGAAATAAAAAAGCGCTCCGTAAGGAGCGCTTTGTGTTAACAAACATAAGCCTTAAGAACGGTTTAGTGATTTCCGAAGTATTTTTTGAAACTTCTAGCCATAATGAACCAGGCTATAAAGGTAAATATTCCTAAACCAAGAATTGCACTTTGAAGTGTGTAGATAGATGTTATGTAGCTAAAAAATAGCATACAAACAACCTCGGCAGCCTCGCTATACATAGATTTGACCGAGATCATTGTGGCTCTGTCTGCAGAATTTATATTTTTGTGAAAAATATTTTCTGAGAAAGTTCCAGCAAAACCTCGAACAATGTTTTGTGCTAACGTGAATACTGCTGATAGAGGATGGATAATTAAACCCATCATAATCAGGGGGATAGCTATACATCCGAAGATGATATTAATACCTCCCATAGTAGTTGTGGATTTGATTAATCTACTCGCGTTCCAGCTAGATAAGCAGGCTACTAAATTAAGCCCAGCAAATATATAGCCGTAATAGCGAAGTGGAATATTATTCAGTTCAAAATACTTGTTGTAAGTAAAGAACCAAAGCTTAGATACCACCGATACGATTACTCCGAAGACTATTAACCATAGAATCATTTTATTGTTCCATGAATTAACGAGACTTCTTTTTATCCGCTTGAACCATTTACCATTATGTTTTTCATGGTTATTGCGGACGATAGTGTGATGTTTGTCATTAAAGAATAATGAAATTACAAAACCTGTTAATACTATCCCAGTGTCAATTCGTAGAGGAAGTCTGATATTTTTTTCTGCCAGATACCCCACGAACAATACTGCAAACGTTACGATGCCAAATTTAATTCCATTGGCTCTGCTGTGAATCTTTTTAAACTCGTCTTCTCTACCTAATGCAGTTAAGCTGTCTTTAAGTAGGGAGGAGTCTGCACCTGACATGAACGAATATCCAATCGCCCAAAAAGTATTAGCTAACCAAATCATCAGTTTATTAGTAGATAGTGAGAATATTAAAACCTCACAAACTATTAAGAGCATTCCGATCTGGATTGAACGAGCTCGTCCATACGTATCAGCAAATGCTCCTGTCGGAACCTGCACAATACTGGCGATAATTACACAGCATGCTTCCATGAAGTATATTTCTGACAGTGACATTTTAGCGACTGCTGCTATATAAGTGATCAATATCGGTCCCCATAAAATTGGTTCACGAAATATTGCAAATAAGTAGTAGCAGGCTACATTCGAACGTTCTATTTTAGAGTACATAAGCACCAACCTCACTTTCTATTTTTTAGTTCTATAAGAACTAATGTTTTTGTTTTTCCAGCTCCAGCACGAAAAAAAATATTCTCGGCTTGCTGGCCGAGAATATCTAGATAAAAACAATTAATAGAGAGTGATTAATGCATATTAAATAAATAAGCTCGGCTAGAAAGCCAGAAGTGGGCATACCAATACCCAAGAGAAGCTGGCATAGTATCGGCCACCTTTCTAAAATGCTTATTAATTTGTATGCATTGATTTTGCATGTTTATAAGGCTAACACGTTATAAGAGACTGACAAGGGATAAGTCCGAAAAATGGCCCAGAAGGGCCATTTTTCGGACTACATTTTCACTATTTTAAAAACCCTCACATAAGCACTTATGGATTTATCCAATTAGTGAGTTAAGTATGTATTTAAGTGACATTTTAGCGACTCCGACAACTTTATCTGCACCTCCGTAGTATATAAATACATCATCTCCACGTATTACAGACCCGCAAGGGAAGACTACATTATTAACTTCACCGACTTTTTCGTAATCCATTTCTGGTTCGAACAATGCTTCATTGTTTCTAGATATAACATGAGTAGGATCTTCTAGATCTAATAGTGCAGCGCCCATTCTATAAATTCCGTCATCGCATATGCCGTGATAGAACATTAACCAGCCTTCGGGTAGTTTATGTGGAGTGCTAGATAATCCAATTTTTTTACTATCCCACATACCTTTTCTTGGTTCCATTATTGCAGTACTGTGGTTTATAGATTTTCCAACTTCAAGACTATCTAACTCATCCATACATATACAGTGAGCTACTCTGTGAATTAGAATTAGTTTTCCATTAACTCTTTCTGGTAAGATACATGCGTCTTTGTCATCAACTCCCTCGGGTGTTACTAAAAGAGATTTTTTCCAATTCCATTTTTGATTTAAGAAATCAGCTTTTGAGATCGTGGTTACAGCAACGCGGGGAGGAGTTACCCCATCATATGCTGTATAACACATGTATAAAGTGTCTCCGATTATAGAGATTCTAGGATCCTCACATCCTGAATTTCCTGTTGGTCCAGATTTCTTTTGCTCGAAATCTTCTTTGGGTGCATAAGCTGGAGTGGCTTGTCTGAAATCAATATTGAATCCATCTTTTGATTTTGCGTATCCAACATATGAAGTTCCGTCTACTGATTGTGATCTATATAAGATATGAACCTCTCCATTTAGATCTATAGCTGCTGGATTGAATACACATCTATTTTCCCAATCATTTCCAGTTATTGTTAGTATAGGATTTTTAGGATTTCTTTTAACATCTGAATATCTTCTTTCTGGAAGCATTGAGTTTATTAGATTTTCTAATTTCAATGTCGCCTTGCATGTTGTCGTATCTGAGGCGCCATAATATATATCTAAATAATCACCATTTAGTAATGCACCAGAAGGGAATGTGATGTCTTGAACAAAACCATATTTTTCATAGACTTCTTCTGGAACAAAAATAGAATTTCTTGTTTCAGCGATAATCTTTGAAGGATTATTAGAATCTAGTAGCAAAGCTTCTACTCCGAAAACTTTATCCTGTGAAAAGTAATTTTGAATATATGAATATATAAGTAACCACCCGTATTTAGTTTTTACAGGAACAGCACCTACTTCTACATGGTCACTATCTTTCTCTCTTATATGTAATTTATGTTTATCTAATTCG
>CAYVEL010000011.1:4615-21773 GCA_964450345.1 uncultured Candidatus Saccharibacteria bacterium
TTCTACATGGTCACTATCTTTCTCTCTTATATGTAATTTATGTTTATCTAATTCGTTATACCAGATCTTCCATTTCTCTTCGTCAAACAATTCCTCAATATTATCAAGTTCTCTTATAGCTATCTCTGCAGGTGGTTTATCTGTGTTAACGCTCAAAATTACATATATTTTTCCATTTATTCTCTCTGGAAAAAGAGCCATGGCTTTAGCATTAAATGGGGTGACCAGGTGTCTTTCTTTTACTGTTTTTAAATCATCAGATATTCCTACGGCTACCTTAATACATTCGGAATTAAGAGGGTAATTAGATAGGGCAGTATAGAAGATATAATATTTACCTTCGAACTCTGTAACTCTCGGATCTTCACAGCCGAATTTTTCCCAAGATTCTTCTGGTTTAATGAGTTCAATTCTGTTTGGGAAATCAATATCGTTTTTTGACCATGTTAATCCAATGGTTGAGCGAGAAAGACCAGGGGCAATACCCATCTTATCTGGATCTGCGATGGCACGGTAAAGAATATATGTTTTATCTCCAACTCGGATAGGTGATCCATTACAAGTAGAAAGCTCTTCCCATAGATGGTCTTTGTCTGGGCTCAATATTGGATTATGAGGTGATTTTTTTACAGAATACATTTTTATTTTATCTCAATTATTTTCAGTTCGTTATTAAATGGCTTATTTTCTTTAATCTTTTTTACGAAATCATCAATGTTGAATGTGGCTACACAAGTAAACTTATCTGCTCCTCCATAGTAAACGAAGAATGTGTCGTCTTTTACCACTGAAGCACAACAATAAACTACTCCAGCTTTATGACCGTGATTTTCATAATGTGCATCCGGCTCTAATATCGGCTGATTGGATCTATAAATAACTTTTGTTGGGTCTTTTAAGTCTAGAATCATTGCACCGATTTTATATCTGTTAGGATCTTTCATATCCATTGCATGATATAAGAGTAGCCAGCCATACTTAGTTTTAACGGGAGGGGAGCCAGGACCTCTCATCTTATTGTCCCAGAAATTTTTTCTTCCGCCTTGAGGGCCTCCTTGTGGAATAGGACTTTTAATAAAATTGTTCCCATCAAACATATCTAGATCATCTATGTAATCAATATATATCTGAGGATGAATACCATGAATAATAGCGAATTTGCCATTAATTTTTTCTGGGAATATTACCCAGTTCTTATGTACTTCTCCTTTAGGGGAAATGAACACAGGTTTTGACCAATTCCATTTTTTAGCTAAGAAATCTTTAAGAGAAATAGAAGATAATCTTATTCTGACAGATGACCATCCGTCAAAAGCTATGTAAACTAAGTAAACTTTATTACCTATTTTAACTACTCTAGGATCTTCGACACCTCCACTAGTTCCTCCACCTGATGCGTATATAGCGGGCGGTATATCTTTATCGCGTATTTCGAGTTCTCTTGGTTTGATGGTGAAATAAGCAGGGTCTGGATGTTTATAATTTATATTAATACCATCTAGACTGTTGAAATATCCAAGTACTGATACATCGTCTTTACCTATTGCACGATATAGGAAATGGATTATTCCATTATGTTCAAAAGCTCCAGGGTTGAATGTTGCTATTGATTCCCAAGGACTGCTTGGATCTGGTGATAGGATTGGGTTTTTGTCTGAACGAGTTAATTTTATATGGGACTTTGTGCTGTGGTGGGCGATACGTCTCTGTTTTGAAAATGGATATAAGAATTTTATTCTTAGTAAGTCTGATCCTGATATAGATATGTAAACATATATATGATCACCCTCATAGTTAATTCCTAGAGCTTCTGGTCTATGAGATTTACTAGCAGTTGGAATTATTTCTTCAGTAATATTTTCTTCAGACTTCCATAATATATGCCAAGGATTTTTCTTGTCGAATAAAATTCCCACAATGCTTATGTGCCAGTCTTTAGATTTTTTTGTAATTTTAACAAAAGAGGCAAGTAGTCCCTCATCGAATTCATTAACTCCTATTATTTTATGATCTTTTAAATCAGCTAATGTTTTCTTGTATATTATAAGTCCATCTTTTTCTACTTCTGCTATTTGTAGATTTTCACGACTTAAAAATGCGAGTAGAGACTTTTTGTTATTGAATTCTGTTTTCAGTGTTACGGCTATACCTTTTTCATTTTCATGAATTATATTTGTCTTCCAGTGATTATTAGAATTTAACTTTGATATGTATAGGTTTTCTTTTTGACCAACTCTCTTTTTATAAGTTACAAGTTTCTGGTGTAAGTTAATTCTAAAATCATGACAATTATTTAGGTCTTCTAGTTCATTGTTCTCATTATAGAATGATATCGGTAATTTTTTACTTAATCTAAAATGTCCGTCTATTAGTGGGATATAGTATGAAGCGTTGGTGCTTTTTCTTACAGCTAAAAGGTAGAGCTTTCCCTTGAATTCGAAAAGCGCCTTAGAACTATAAGTATTTGAAAAGTCTAAGCCGACTGATTTTTTAATTATTTTAGTAATGTACGATATCATTTTCATCAAAATTGCCACGAGCAATTTCTAAAACTATTGCATTGTTAATTGGACACGATATTTTATGCTTTCTACCAATAGGGACGGTATACTCTTCTCCAACCACACCATTGTATATTTGACCATCGATTTCTAATATTGGATTACCCGAAATAATTTTCCAGAATTCTTCTCGATTGGCATGGGTTTGGAGATGAAGAGAGCCACCCTTATTTATATACAATAGTTTTACTGTAGTTTTTTCATTTTCTGAGAATTTTTCGAATTTACCCCAGTTTCTTTCTTCTGTGTATGTACTTTTAAGCATTTTGTATAAAATCGTTTATTAAATTTAAAGTCTCACCAATATTATTAACTTGTCTCGTTCTTACTCCCGTCTTTAGAACTGTAGAATCATTTCCTCCGGGGAAGAGTGCATCGCCGACATATATTATTTCTTTTACTGGTATTCCTGTGTATCTACAGAATTCGGTTATACCCATCGCTTTATCAAATCCCTTTTTAGTAATGTCTATTGAGGTCGCACCACCGATGTTTATATCAAATTCTGGAATTAGTTCGTTTAGGAAACTTTTCATCTTCTCTCTTTTTTCGTGTTTAGGATCCCAGTTTTGTTTTTCGTCTATAGGAGCATTTTGTCCAAGTGCTGAAAATGTTATTTGACTGACTCTATCCTCAATTCTTTTTCCGAAAACTTTTTCATTGTTTATTCCGAAAGTTGCAGACATTTTTTCTAAGGATTCTAGTATCTTGGTTTTTTCATGATCATCCAGGGAGATTTTATAAACCGAATGCCATTCTCTTCTGCGATAGACTTTTAGTTCTGTTCCACTGGTAGGGAGTATATATAAATTTTCTAGATTAGATTCGCGATGAAGTTTTGCTAAAAATTGAGTTTCAAATTGTGAGAAGCTAGCGCCAGACATAACGGCGACAGAGTAATGGTTTAAAAGTTTTCTCAAAGCAATAGCCATGTCTTCACTTAGTGGCATTTTACTCTCAGCAAGAGTTCCATCTAAATCAAAAATCACGGCCTTTAGGCCATATTTATTCACGTATATATTTTAACATTTAATGCTTAAATATTTTTGAATAAGATGTGAATAAAGCTTGTTCTAGAATAAGGATAATATTGTGATATATTGAACTTATGAAGATAAAGATAATTACAGTCGGAAGAGGGGATAAAAGGACGGGAGAACTTATTTCCGAATATACTTCTAGAATAGAACACTTCAGTTCTGTTGAATGGATTTACTTAGATCACGATAAGACTATTGAAAAGGAATCATTAAAGATACAGGAAAAAATAAAAGACAAAGATTTTGTTGTTGCTTTAGATAAAAGTGGTAGAGAAATAGATACTTTAGAGTTTTCTAAATTTATAGAGAAGAGACAGAATGATAGCTCCAAGGATTTAGTTTTTATTATAGGCGGCTCATACGGTTTAACTAAGGAATTATTAGATAGAGCTAATTTTATATTATCTATGTCTAAATTTACTTTACCTCATGAATTGGCGAGAGTGGTACTCATAGAGTCTATTTATCGCGGTTTTTCAATAATTAAAAATCTTCCTTATCACCATTAATTGTGTTATTTTATAAAAATGATTTTGCTAGACGGTAAAAAAATAAAAGAGAAAGTACGCGAAGAATTAAGAGAGAAATTTTCTAAATTAAAAAATAAGAGAAAACTTATTATTATTCAGGTAGGCGATAGGAGTGAATCATCTCTATATATTAAAAATAAAATTAAATTCGGTGAAAGTATCGGTGTAAGTACAGATTTAATTAAACTTCCTTTAGAGATTGATGAGGAATCTCTGATTTTTTTAACTAATAATCTGAACGATGAAGAGTCTATTGGTGGAATTATTGTCCAACTGCCATTACCAGAACATATTAACAAACAGAATGTACTCGATTCCATTGCTATAGAAAAAGATATAGATGGACTAAGTACTAATAATCAGTCTCTGCTTTATTCTGGTAAGAAAGCGACACCGCCTGCTACTGCTAGGGCTGTTATTAAAATTCTGACCGAATACGGTATAGATGTTTCGGGTAAGAAAGTAGCCGTCTTAGGTAGATCGAATTTAGTAGGCAAACCCACAGCTTATCTTTTAGAAAAAATGGGCGCAGATGTTTCAGTATGTCATAGGGAGACCCCGAATGTTAAAGAGATTACTAAGAATGCTGACATTATAGTATCTGCGACAGGTAATCCAGAAATGATTAATTCAGAATATGTGAAAGACGGCGCTGTTATTGTGGATGTTGGGATTATTGTTTTAGGAGATGGTAAATATGTGGGAGATGTTAATTTTAATGATGTTAAAGATAAGGTCTCAGCAATATCTCCGGTTCCAGGAGGGGTAGGAGCTGTTACGGTATCTATGATTTTTGAGAATTTTTACGATTTAAACAGTAATTAATTAACTTATTCAGGTATAGAGGCGTTACTTTATTATGGTATAATATTACCAATATGAAGAAAATTCTTTTAGAATTTAAGGAATTTGCTATGCGTGGCAATGTTACAGATTTAGCCATCGGTATAGTAATAGGTGCTGCGTTCACTAAGATCGTATCATCGCTTGTGGCTGATGTTATTACTCCGCTTCTCGGATATATAGTGGGTCAGGTTGATTTTAAATTTATTAAGATAGGTAATGTTCTGATAGGAAATTTTATTCAGTCTATTATCGATTTCACTATCGTAGCTTTAGCAGTCTTCGCACTAGTTAAGGTCCTTAATACATTGAAGAAAAAGAGAGATGTTGCTAAAGAAGTGGAGGATAAAAAAGCAGAGGTTATTGCCGCTCAGTCACAAAAGGCTAGTAAGACAGATGAATTATTGGCAGAGATTAGAGACATAATGGTTAAAGATTTAATAAAGAATTTTAAAAAATAAATGAAGAAGTTTATCGGTTATATAAAAAAACATAAAGTAATTTCAGTAATAGTACTATTAGTTATTATTGCGATTATTTTTTCATTAACATCTGGAGGAAATAACGCAGAAAAATTTTCTTTAGCAAAAGTATCTAATCAGGAAATTTATGAAGAAGTTTCTGTGACAGGAAAAGTTTTGCCATTAGACAATGCAAATCTTTCTTTCGATAAGAATGGTAAGGTGGCAAGCATTAGAGTATCTGTCGGTGATCAGGTTAAGAAAGGGGATATTCTAATAACTCAAAATCTAGATGAAGAATACGCTAATTTAAGACTAGCTGAAGCAGATCTATTGTCTGAAAAATCGAGATTAGCTGATTTACAAAATGGTACCAGACCAGAACAATTAGCTGTTTATGAAAATAAGCTAGAAGGTGCTAAATCAAATTATAATTCTGCAAAAGATGCTTTAAATGTGGCCTTAAAAGACGCTTATTTAAATTCTGAAGATTCTATAAGAAATCATATAGACAGCCTATTTGAGGACGCCGAGTCTGTTAACCCTAAGATAATTATTCCTTCTTTTGATTACTCTGAAAAACAGGCATTTAGTAACTCACGTCTTACTGTTACAGAAGTTTTGAAAAAGTGGAAAGATAATCTTTATATAACAGAAAATGTAAATAGTAATGTTTCAATCGCAAAAGATTCTATAGCTAAGATTAGAAATTTTGCTGATATGTTATCTCTAGAAATTAATCAACTTTCTCCAAAGGGCGGAGGTCTATCAGAAGAGACTATTAGTAATTACAGAAGTATAGTTTTAGAAGCATCTAAACAGTTAAGCGTTTTAGATAATTCATTAAATACTGCTTTTAATAATTTTAAAAGCGCAGAATCTGCATTAAATGTTGCTTCGAATGAGTTTGAACTTGGACAGGCTGGTAATACAGTGGAGTCTATAAATTCTCAGGAAGCAATCGTTAATAAAATGCAGGCAAGTGTAGACCTTATGAAGAGTAAGATAAATGGCGGAACTATAGTCGCCCCATTTGATGGTGTTGTTACAAAAATAGAACCCAAAATAGGCGAGGTATTTAACTCTGGTGTTGTTGCTTTGGGAATAATGTCACTAGGTGGATTTAAGGTAGAAGTGAAGGTTCCAGAAGTAGATATTGCTAGACTAGCTGTCGGGAATAAGGCAGATATTGTTTTGAACGCTTTTGGAAAAGATTCTAAATTAGCAGCGATTGTTAATAAGATAAACCCAGCAGAAGAAGTTTTCGAAGGGGTGCCAGCATATAAAGTTACTCTTGGATTTATAAATAATAATCCTTCGATCAAATCAGGAATGACGGCAGATGTATTTATTTTTACAGATAAGCATGAAGCTTTGGCTGTACCACATAAAGCTGTCTTAATGAAAGACGGAAAGAAGATAGTTAAGGTTTCAAAGAGTGGTGGATTTTTAGAAAAAGAAGTTAAGGTGGGGGTAAGAAGTGCTAATGGATATACAGAAATTATCGAAGGTTTAACTGACGCTGATACTGTATATGTTCCAGAATCATCTATCACAAAATAATAATAATTAAATGAACGAACAGAAGATTTTAATCACAAAACCTTCAAAGGACTATGAATTAATTGATTCAGGTGATGGAGAGAAACTTGAGAGATTTGGAGATGTGACAATGCGCAGACCTGATCCTCAGGCTCTTTGGCATAAGAATTTACCTGAAAAAGATTGGAATAAAGCCGATGCTATTTATGCTCGTGAGAATAAGAGTGGCATGTGGCGTTTTAATAGAAAGCTTCCAGATAATTGGATTATTGATTTTAGTGAATTAAAACTTTTAATTAGACCAACATCTTTTAAGCACACAGGTCTTTTCCCCGAACAATCTGAAAACTGGAATTGGATGAGAGAGCAGATTGCTAAAGCATTTGATTCAGGTGAGAAGGAGATAGAGGTTCTTAATCTTTTCGGATATACAGGAGGCGCTACTTTAGCTTGTGCACAGGCTGGTGCTAAGGTGGTTCATGTAGATGGCTCAAAGGTGGCTATTACTTGGGGAAATGAAAATGCAGATGCTTCTGGATTAAAAGATAAACCAATCAGATGGATCTTGGATGATGTGCAGGGGTTTGTTGGTAGAGAGATTAAGAGAGGTAGAAAATATCATGGAATACTTCTAGATCCTCCAGCATTTGGACATGGTCCAAAGAAAGAGATGTGGAAAATTGAAGAACATTTTACTAAATTACTTGAAGA
The DNA here is from genome assembly GCA_964450345.1 of uncultured Candidatus Saccharibacteria bacterium. Taxonomy (GTDB): domain Bacteria; phylum Patescibacteriota; class Minisyncoccia; order Phycocordibacterales; family PALSA-1337; genus JAPLZH01. The sequence goes on from CAYVEL010000011.1 coordinate 12,304, forward strand.
TTGTTTTAAGCTTTTAGCTGATAAGCCCGTATTCTTTTTAGTTAATGGTTATGCTGCTGGATATTCTTCTATTACATATAAAAATAATTTAATTAGTTTAATTAAGAAATACGGTGGAGATATAGAGATAGGGGAATTAGTTTTAGAAGAATCTAATAGCAAGAGATTATTGCCTTGTGGCATATTCGCAAGATGGAAAAGATAAATCTAGTAGTACTTTATGAAGATAATCATCTAATAGCTGTTTTTAAACCGGCTGGTATTTTAGTGCAGGGTGCAGACGGGGAAGGTTCTATAATGGATGATGTTAAAAATTATCTTAAGGAAAAATACCAGAAAACTGGAAATGTATTCTTGGGTTTAGTTCATAGACTTGATCGTAATGTATCTGGTGTGGTTGTTTTCGCAAAGACTTCTAAAGGTGCTTCTAGAATTTCTGAACAGTTTCGTGAAAGGACTGTAAATAAAAAATATCATGCATGGGTAAGTCCTGCTCCTAGAATCGGTAGTGATACATTAACTCACTATATATCTAAGAATGAGTCTACTAATACTTCTACTATTCATAGTACTCCTGTATCTGGAAGTAGTCGCGCGGATTTGTCTTACAGAGTTATAGATGTAGTAGACGGACTTGCTTTGGTGGAAATAATTCTTGGTACCGGACGTTCTCATCAAATCCGCGCGCAATTATCTCACATAGGTTCTCCAATAGTGGGGGATATTAAATATGGTTCAAGATGGAAATTACCAAAATCAGAAATTCTTTTAAGGGCAACAAGTTTAAAATTTAAGAAGGCCACCTCAGAAGAGATCGTAGATATAGAAATAGATTTACCTGCTAGACCAGAAATAGAAGTAATAAGAGGTATTTAAAAATAAAAACATAAAGACTAAAAACAAAGAAAGGGCGCGGACGAGAATCGTCCGCGCCCTTCGTGCGCGTGTATCATTACATGCGTGAAGCAAATGACCAGATGATCACCACCACCAACGATAGTAGGGTGATTCCCAGGCCAAATGTGTCACTACTGCAATTTAACGGTTCATGACTATAGTTGACCGAAATTGCCGATTTGAATTTTGAGCACTTGTTCATATTTATCATATTATACAACTTATTATGTATTATGTAAATAGGTATTGAAAACTTATTGAAACCGAGGGATAATTGACCATATGAATAATGAAAATAATAAAGATTCCTGCTGTTCTTTTTTGAACAATAAAGGACAGGCAATGACATATGTCTTTGTCGTTTTGGCTATACTTTTAGCTATTTACTCAGTATCAGGACTTGTAGATTTATATAAGAAAATCTCTAAGAATGATGCTCCAACAAATGTAATATCAGTATCTGCACAGGGTGAAGCTTTTGCTAAACCAGATGTAGCACAGTTCACAGTGTCTACTACAGAAGATGCATTAACAGTTGCTGATGCTCAGCAGAAGGCAAATGATAAGATTGATGCTGTTATTAAGCTAGCTAAGGCTGCTGGGGTAGAGGATAAGGATATTAAGACTGTTGATTACAGCATTAATCCTAAGTATGAGTATGAAAGTATTTGTCCTCAGGTTGGTGGTTCTTGTAAGTCTAAGACAGTATTTAAGGGTTACTCTGTAACTCAGGCTGTCGAAGTTAAGGTTAGAAAGATTGAGACAGCAGGAAAGATTCTTACAGATATTGGCGAGACAGGTGTTACAAACATCAGTGGTCTTTCATTCGTAGTTGATAACTCAGATAAAATAAGAGAAGGTGCTAGAAATGAAGCTATAACAAAGGCTCAAGAGAAAGCTCAGATTTTAGCTAAGAAATTAGGTGTTTCATTAGTAAGAGTAACTTCTTTCTATGAAGATTCACCTTCTAACTCTTATTACTCAAAGTATGGAATGGGTGATGTTATGATGTCAGCTGCTCCTATGGCTAAAGAAGTAAGTATTCAGACAGGAGAGAATAAGTATACTTCTAACGTTTCAATTACTTACGAAATTAAGTAATCAGAGCTAGAAAATTCGATATTGACGTAATCTCTATATTAGAGTATTATGCAACTAAATAACCCCGTGCGGGGTTTTTTAGTAGGAAAGCAATTTAGCCAGAAATATGGCTAATTTAAAAGAAATTAATAATATGAAAAGATTCATCCAATATATAAGAGAAACTAAAGCTGAAATGGCTTTCGTTAAGTGGCCAACAAAAAAGCAGGCAATGACTTACACTGCAGTGGTAGTAGTTATTTCTTTGATCATCGCTATTTTCCTAGGAGTTTTTGATAAGGTATTCCTAAAAATTGTTTCTATAATAATAAATAGATAATATGTCTAAACAGCAAGCACACAGCGAAAGAAGCTGGTATGCAATCCATACTTATGCGGGGTATGAGAATGCAGTAGCTAGAAACTTGAAACAAAGAATCGAGTCTCTAGGTATCGAAAGTCAGATCTTTAACGTTATAGTACCTACAGAAAAGAAGATTAAGATTAAGGGTAATAAGCGTGTAGAGGAGGAAGAGAAGATTTACCCAGGTTATATTCTAGTAGACATGATTGTTACTGATGAGTCTTGGTATATCGTAAGAAATACTCCTCGTGTGACTGGTTTCGTGGGTTCAGGAGTATATCCAGTACCACTAAGTAAGAAAGAGGTAGATGAACTATTCGGAAGAATGAATCGCGATAAGGCAGTTCACAAGATTGATTTAATGAAAGACGATCAGGTTAAGATTTCAGAAGGTCCTTTCAGAGATCTAGAAGGTAGAGTAGCAGAAGTAGATGAAGACAGAGGTAAGGTTAAAGTCATGGTTCCAATGTTCGGACGTGAGACACCTGTTGAAATCGATTTCTTGCAAGTTAAGAAAATTTAATGTAAATTAACGAAACCTCATGCTTCTAGAGGAATCGGATAATGTTCGAAAATTCAGATTCAAATAAACAAAATTTATGGCAAAAAAAATAACAAAAAAACTAAAGTTAGTCATTCCAGCAGGAAAGGCTAATCCAGCACCTCCAGTAGGTCCAGCTCTAGGTCAGGCAGGTATTCCTATCGGTGATTTCGTAAAGAAATTCAACGATGCTACCGCAAAGATGATCGGAGATATTATTCCAGTAGAGATTTCAGTTTACGAAGACAGATCATTCGATTTCATTCTTAAGACTCCACCAGCATCAAGCCTTGTTCTAAAGGTTATGAAGCAGGAAAAGGGTAGTGGTGAACCAAATAAGAAAAAGATTGGTTCTATCACAAGAGCTCAGTTGAAGGAAATTGCTGAAAAGAAGATGGTTGATCTAAACGCAAACGATATAGACGCAGCTATGAATATTATTGCAGGTACATGCCGTTCAATGGGTGTAGATGTAAAATAATCTAAATAAAAGCTAAATAAAAAGCGCCCTTCGGAGATTTCCGAAGGGCGCTTTTTATGCTTATACACACATTAAAACCATAGTCTGTGTTTCTAGTGTAAAATATTATTAATCATGCCCATTAATAATAGTAAGAAAAATAAGTTTATAGAAGGAGGAAAACTTCGTAAAGCTATTTACGCAGTCTTCGTCGTATGTCTTGTGATTTGGATAGTTGCTTTTATACAGGTTAATTTAATTAAAGAACAAATAACCGATAAAGATATTCCTAAAAATCAGTTAACCGCTGAACAAAGACAACAGGCTATAGCAGAATTAAGACAGGTCACTCTAAAGTCTCCCGCATTAACAGACGCTCAAAGAAAAAAAGCTATAGAAGAGCTTAAAAAAGCAATATCAAGATAATAAAATGAAATCAAAAATTTTTGTAAATTTAAGAGCTATAATATTGGGTTTAGTAATCTCTCTTGGAATTGGATATGTAGTAGCTTGGACTGGTCCTACTGATGTTCCACCAAATGGAAATGTTGCTGTTCCAATAAACGTTGGAGGTCGCGATGGTGTTGATACTGCTAAGTGGTATACACAGACCAAAACAGGTATTTTAAATCTTGCACATCTAATTACTCCAGATCTTACTGTTACTAATCCAGATGTAGTTAGTCCTGTAACACCAGGACAAGTTTTGACAGCTCTTGATTCTACTGGAAGAGTAGGATGGGCTAGTGGTGGAAGCTCTTGTACAGTAAATTCGACAAGTCAGTTAGGTTCATTATCTGGAACTTCTGGAAACAATGCTTATGTAATTAAATTAATTACTATTCTACAGCCAGGAACTTACACATTTACTGGTACAGGTCACAGTTATGATGCTGGTGGAGGAGGTGTTGATGCTGTTTTCCTTTCGTCTAGTTACTATTCAGATGGTGTTAAGACTTCTACTGAAGCAAATGCTATTACAGAAGTTAATTCATACAGAGGAACATCAAATAGTAGCGTAACTACACCTAATATTACTTACGGTTCAGGAGATCCTATTATTTACGCGATTAAGAGAAGTGGTGCTAATGATACTGCTTGGACAATACCAGCAAATACTACAGTTACAGTAACTTCTCAAAAATATGTTTATTTAGTTTTATCTCAGGCTTCTGAAACAGGTTATGTAAATATTACAGGTTCTGCTAGTAGTTGTTCTGGTGCCTCATCTTCAGCTGGTTCAGTCGGTGGAGGATGTTATACCACAAGTTCAGTAATGGGTGCAGATTATGTCGTTGCTGGTGCTGTTTATGCTGCTTGGGGAAATGCATCAACTACTCATACTACTTTTGCTACCGCGGCAAATACAGATAACGATTCAACAGCTTGTATATGTCCAGCAGGTTATTCTTCTAGAATAACAGGTCAAAATATTGGTGCGGGTGAAACTGGTGGAAATGGTAAATATGTAACTGGTAGCGGTAGCTACAGACCATCATTTGATATGGTGTTCATGTGTGTGAAAGATTAATATAAAATTATGAATTTATTTAAAAATGTTAAGTTGGTATTTTTTGGTTTAATTGTCGCGCTTGGAATTGGATATGTCTCTGCTTGGACCGGACCAGAAAGTATTGCACCAGAAGGAAATGTTTCGGCTCCTATAAACGTTGGCGGAAGTAATGCTGAGCCATTATCTTGGCAGACAAAGACTGGTCCATTGATATTAAATACATTATTGGTAGGTGATCTTACAGTTTCTACTACAACAGGTGGAACTTTTTCAGCGGGTGCATCTTTAGTTGATGTTGATGGAAAAGGTCATATAGGATGGGGAATACCGGGCGCTGTTACAGAAGTGCAGAATGTTGTTTACTCTTGGATGAGCGGTACGGTTACTTCTACTGCTGCTGGTGGATATATTGATTCTGTAACTACTCCTTTTAATACGACAGACAATCTATGTATAGTAAGTTCTTTTTATAACGGTGGTTGTGATGGTGGAGCAAAGTTTCTTTTAGAAGATTCTGGTGGATATTGGAAGGTGAGTGTTCAGAATTTTGGTGACTGTGATAATAAGCCTTCTGTACAGTACATGTGTACTGGTAAAGATGTTGTTGTTCCTATGGTTACTGTTTCTGTCCATACTGATGAACAGGTTTTAATTCACTTACAGGGTAGTACAAATTCTCTAACAAATACAACAAGAGGTGGTGCTTCATTATCATCTATCTCATATAAGAATGCTTCTGTAGGAATGCCTTCTGATGGTAGAGCTTTGAGAATTACTAGTTTGGTAAGTAATAATGGTAGTGCTACAGCACTAAGCGCTTGTCCTACTGGATGGACACCTGGTTCTACTGCGCTCTCAGATAAGATGTGTATCTATCAGCAACCAACTTCAGCAAATGGCTATGAAACAATAGTAGCTATATGGGATGGAGCAGCTTCGTCTCATACTTGGACTTTTACACTAGGATATTAAGATTTTAAAAAATAAAAACACCCAGAAATTTCTGGGTGTTTTTATTTTTTTTAGATTATTTAACTATCGTATATTGAAGCATAACCACATCCTCGTTTAGACGGATTACATCTTTTAATTTTAAATCTTTTTCCACTGACTTATTTAGAATTCTTAGGCCTGCACCGAAGATTTTTGGCTCTATAGTTAAGTATATTTCATCTACTAATCCAGCTTCTAGAAACATGGTGTATATAGTGGTTCCTCCACAAATAGCTACTTCACTGAAACCGCGATTCTCAAGGTCTTTTAAAAGCTCTACAGGAGTTTTTTGAGTTAGTTCGACTCCTTCTATAGGTTTTGTATCTGCTGGCGCATAAACGACGTTTAGACGTTTTGGTAGGGGTTTACCGATGGTATTGTAAGTGTTTAATCCCATCACTATTACACCTGCTTTTTTAGTTAATTCAACGAAAATCTTCTTATCCGCACCACTAGTCCAGTTAGTAGAAGGCTCTTTAGGATCTTTCGCTATTAAGCCGTCGGCTGTTTGTGCTGCGATGATAAATGTTTTCATGTGTTTTTAAATGTTGATTTTAATCAATAAGATAATTATACTTCATAATATAATATAAAAAATATGTCTGTAATTGTTAAAGAATTGTTAGGGGGTGGATCAAAATTAGAACATCGCCTTATAGAAGATTATTCAGAACTAAAAAAAGTTGTAGAGAATCTTAGAAAGATGGGCTATAAGGTTGTTTTAACACAAGGTGTTTATGATCTTATTCACGAAGGACACGCTGCTTATTTAGAAGCAGCTAAAGAGCTTGGGGATATATTAATTGTAGGAGTCGATTCAGATGCTTTAACTAGAAAAAGAAAAGGTCCAGATAGACCAATAGTTCCACAACTAGAAAGATTGAAAATGTTAGTACATCTTAGACATGTTGATATTGTTACTCTAAAAAATGAAGGAGATGATATTGGTGATTTAATACGTGTTGTTAAACCTGATATTTTTGTTGTATCTAAATCTACTAAAGATTTTACTGATGAAATGGTTAAGGAATACAAAGATTACTGTGGGAAAATTGTATCATTACCACCTCAGGCACCAACAACAACTAGTGCAAGAATAAGAAATTTGGCTATTGAAGGTACAGAAAAGTTGGTTTTGGAAATTAAAAAACTTACAGATAGTTTTGTTCAAAATCTTAGAAATAAAAATTAATTAAATGAAAGCTAATAAAGCTTTAGTTTTGTTTGTTCCTGTCTTACATAAAGGTTATTTAGATTTGTTTATTAAATATAAAGATGCAGATCTTTTTTTGTTGGGTAGTAATATTTTAAATAATTACACATCTATAACTAGAGATTTAAGAGTCATTGATCCACAAAAAGTAGGAGAGATGATAAATGGTTTGAAAATATTTAAAAATATTAAAGTTTTAGAGGATATTAATGATTTAAGTTTATATAATATAATAATTTCTCCAAGGGAAGATATAATGGAGGATTTTTTAAAAGATATAGACAAGACAAAAGTTGTTTTTGAAAATGTTTTTTTAAGATACGATAAGATAATTACACAGGTAGAGACTCAGGTAATTCCAGGCAGGACTATTTCAGAAGATAAAATTGATAAAGATATAATGGATGTCGCTTTCGCAGAAGCTGATAAAAGTTATGATTTTTGGAGACAGATAGGTGCAGTTATTACTAAGAACGAAAAGATTGTTCTAAGGTCACACAATAGACACATTCCTAGTGATTTCTCGTATATGACCGTGGGTGACCCAAGAAGTAATTTTAATGCAGGTGAGAGATTAGATATCTATACCTCAATTCACGGAGAAGCGGATCTTATTGCAAAAGCTGCCAAAGCCGGCATTTCACTAGAAAATACAAATGTTTATGTAACTACTTTTCCTTGTCCTAATTGCGCTAGATTAATAGGAGAGGCTGGAATTAAAAAAGTCTTTTACTCAAAAGGATATTCTCGATTAGACGCCGAAAATGTGTTGAAACATTACGGTGTTGAGATTATCCAAGTGATATAAAAGACTCTTAAATTAAACTGTTTTAGCCAATTCTGGTAAGTAAACCTTTTTCTCCGTAGTCCGAAGACTCCGGATCAGATTGGATAATGTGACAGTGTAAATGAGTGACAGACGCACCTGTAAAATGCGTATCTCCGAAACGAAACAGCAAACTACCTCCAACAATGTTTTCGTTTTTGGTTGAATTATTAATTATTTCATGAAGTTCCAACCATGCCTCTGTGCTTATCTGAGAAATGTTTTCGATGTGTTTTTTGTGAATTAGAAGTTTATGTTTTTTAGTTGGTTTGTATGGATACATATTGTCAGTTAGTATCCAGTTTTTGTATTCAGTAATCTCAGGTTTGTGATACTTTTTTAAGTGGTCTGGACAAAATGGACAAACTCCATCTTTGACAATATCTGAGATAACACCCGAATAAACTCCGGGCCGTGCGTTTCCAAGATTTACGTGTTTTCTCTGATCCATTTTAAATTGGTGTTGGGATTAACATTTTAGGATGTGGAACATAGTCTGTTACAGTAAAGTGTTCCGGACGAAAATCCATCAAGTCTTTAATTTCTGGGTTTAGGGTCATTGTAGGGAAAAGACGAGGTTCTCTTGCTAAGAGCTCCTTTACTTTTTCATACTGACCTTCATAAATATGCGCGTCTGAGATGGTGTATACCAATTCAGCCGGCTTATAACCCAACACCTGAGCCATCATCATTAAACATGAAGCATACTGCATGATGTTAAAAACCACTCCAACAGGGACATCACCGCTTCGCTGATAGTGATGCAGAGAGATTTCCTTTGTTTCTGGAAAGATAATGAAGTGCATCCATCCATGACAAGGGGCCACAACAGTGTCTCTCTTTCTGTTTTTGTGTTGAATAACATGATGTGGAATCCAAGGGGTAATCAAGTGAGTTCTCAGATTAGGCATGTCTTTCATTTGCTGGAGAACTTCCAAGATTTGATTAAAAGTTGGTCCGGTCTCAGTGGGGAATTGTGTCCATCCTACACCGTATGAACCGTTTCCTAAATCACCTTCCGGTAATCCGAAGAATTCACATTTTTCTTTAGTAACCCATTTATTCCACCAAGGACAACCCCATTTACTTAATTCTTCATGGGTTCTGGCGCCGTGGAGAAAACCAATATGTTCACCAAGAGCTCCAGCAAAGAATTTTCCAGATAGATCACGTTCTGTAATCATTGGAAAACCATTGCGCATATCGAATCGCATCTGATGTCCAAGAATCATTTTAGATTTTTCACCTTGAATTGGATTAACTTCACGACCTTCCTCCATAATTTTCTTGAGAAGATTGTGATACTGCCAATCAACTGTTCGTTCATTTAATGGTTTCATAAGATAATAATACAATTTTGTTGTTTTTGTTTCGAGTTTTTAAATGTGCTTTATTACTACACTAAACACTTTGGGGGATAAGTCAAGAATATTTTCAAAAGACCTTTGTTGTTATAATTGAATCGATTATGAATATAAAAATCAAAAGATTAAACCCAGAAGCAAAACTTCCTACATACGCACATCCTGGTGATGTGGGTATGGATATGTACAGTTTAGAGGATTATGAACTTAAACCAGGGG
>CAYVEL010000012.1:0-21010 GCA_964450345.1 uncultured Candidatus Saccharibacteria bacterium
AACCCCTAGGATCATCTTTATAAATCCATCCTTTTTCTCTCCAGACAGATAAGGGTTGACTGGCATTAACACCGAAATAATTCATTTTAGGATCTTTTTTGTTCGGTGAGAGTTTTGCATTTTTAAACCAATCATTCGGATATTCATCTTTACAATCATTCATGTATTTCCCGCCGAATACACCGAGCTCTAGCATTTCTTTTGGAGATAATTCTGGTCTGAAATCAGGGTGAAAATTCTTACCCATTGGTTCAGTAAGTTCATAAGAATAGTCCTTCTGCATTTTATTATTAACAGTAATCATAAATAATTATATGCGAGCTGTATTTCTAATATTTTTCCAATTTTTTAAAAGAAGCCCGTATTTAAGAACAAATTCTTTAGATATTTCAATAGATTCTTCAGGACTTAAATTAGTAACCAGCTCTTCTGGAATACAAAAAGTTTTTTGATCTTTAGCAGATTCAATATTTTGAATACATCCTAAAATATCTACTAACTGTCTCTGTGATAAATACTTATTTGTTATAGATATATTTCTTAAATATTTTATATACGAATCTAGATTTGGTATACATATTTTTCTAAGTGAATTTAAAAAATCCTCAGGTGTTTTTCTAGAAAAATTTTCTAAATATTCTCCAACCTCCTCATATCTTTCATAATCAGAAGACCTGTTTACCACTGGATTATTTCTTATATAATCTTCGAGCAATAAATTAATTAACTCACTGATTCTAAATCTCCACTTCTGAACTTCCCCATCCTCATATTCTCTTACAGGATTAGGTATATGCCTAACCACCCACGGAACATACCCTATTAATGAGTTAGGAAGACATGCTTTTAATGCAGTAATGAATACCCCATCCTGATTCCTTCCCATAGGGAAAAATGGAGGCAATATCATTCTATTATCAAAACCAGCACACATAGTCATAAATCGCGGACTATCAGTTACAGTAGAAGTATTTACATACCTTAATAGTAATTTATTTTTTATTGCATACTCATACATTCTAGGATCAGCAAATGTGCTAGTCTGAAGACCTCGAGGCGATTCAAATCCAGAATCACCATGAATTCCTGATACTGTTACAGCCACCTTATTATTTATAGAGTTTATTTCTTTTTCTAGTCCAAGTAAATTTTCATGAGAACTTAGAAAGCTTTTTAAATCACAAACTTCTGGATATGAGATCGCGTTTTCACAGTCTTTTTCATTTAGAAAATATTCGGATATTCTAGTGCTTAATGTTTTATCAAAAATAACATCGTTCGAATCATATTTTTCATTAGGATTTTCAATCTTAGGAAATTCTGTTGAAGCAAATTTACACAATATATCATCATCGACTGATAGAAAAACCTTATCAACTAAACTAAGTAATAATGTATTACGATTAGCTCCAGTATCCCTTAATTTTAGTGATTGTAACTTAGAGTCGCCGAATAAGGCGAAATCTAAGATGCTAGAAAGCGCGTCTGATTCGCCTTGGCCTGCATTGCGAATCAGACGCGCTTTCAATTCATCTTTATCTATAAGTTTCAAACCAAAATTCTTAGCCTTATCATCAGAACTTAATCCTGTTCCAGAAACATAAAGTGAAAAATTTAAATTTTCTCTTTTAATTTCATTAAAGAAACCACTAACAGATCGCTCTAATAGTTCTTGTCTATTCTTGGATACCCAAACTATTGAACTAATCTTTCTATCCATATTCTATTTCTTTAACACACTAGAAATTAAACAGTCCTAACAATGTGAATCTACAATAACACTGAAATCAGCAGTATCAGGATCATCTGTATATATATCTACTTGTCCCACATGAACACGATCCCATCCACCATTAGTTGTAGCATAAACTCTAAAACGAGTATCATTTTTTGCAGCTACTGGAAATGTTGGCATTGGATCTATCACAACCTGACTAGTAAAATAAGATTCGGGACCAACATCTGACAAAACAACAGGATCAGTTGCGCCAACACCGATAGATAATGCCTTACCACCTGTATTACTTAATTTAAATAAAATCTGATGTGCTTTACCTACATCTATATGACTACCTGTAGTGATATTAGAAAAAGCTGAACATTCCTCTGTGTCTCCTACACAAAGAGCATAAGACACCTGAATATTTTGAACAGAAGCTGTTTTTGGAACCCCCTTTCCAGAATATGTTATTTTATTGTATTTAGCTTTTACATCTACATCTGCACCAACATTCTTATCTATTCTAGGATTATCAAAAATTGAGTCACTCCATCCAGCAAATGTATATCCTTTACCTGGCTCTACAGTAACCTTTTCGCCATCGCCACCCTCTTTTACAGTCTGTTCTTTCTTACCTGTGATAGTTCCATAATCTCCTGCGTCATATTTCAAAGAAAAAGTATCCTTCTTCTTACTCATCGTATTCTGATTAATAAAATCTCTTGTGAACAAATAGAAATTACCAGTTCCATGAGTAAGATTCTGTGGAACTAATATCATATTTGCATTAGCCTCTTGGAATTTAATTAAAGAAGCCTTAGTTAATTCTCCGAAATATGTAGTTTCATTACCGAAAGAACCTACACCAGATACAGAAACTGGAAAACCGTGAGTATTTAAGTATTTCTGTAATTCCTTTACATCAGCATGTGTATCACCTTTTTTAAGATCATACTTGAAAAAATAATTAGGTGTAATTATTGGTGCAGAGGTTACTGAAATAGAGCTTGTGGCATCAGCAGCTTTAGTAAAAGAAACTCCAGCTAAAAACACAAACAAAGACAAGAAACCAAGCACAAAAAATATTTTCTTCATAATTTTAAATTAATAAACTTCGAGTTAATTCTAACACAATATCTGCTTTTATAATTGATTCTGCATTTTGTTATTAATTGTATATCTTACATATCTAATATTACCCTCCTTACTCTCAAGAGAAGAAACTTCCTTACTAAAACCTCTCAATAAATCAATTTTTTGTTCAATAAAAGCAGGCTCCACAGGAAGAGTATAGCTACACTTCTTATTCCTAGAATTTACATATACCCCTCGGTAATTATATAGAACAGAAATACTTTCAATATCCTGATTAGAAAAAATGTCGGTCTTTCCATTATACAAATAAACACGCACTTCCGACTCTGTAACCTTAAGATCAGTAGCTTTCATATCAGTAAAAATAAAAAATGATAGTGTGGTTATAGTTCGTATAATAAAAATAATAGCAATCACGAATACTATTGGAAACATTAAAAATGACAAACATTTTAATACAATCAACCAAGGCTCAGTGTTTGTAATATCAAATATTTTCAAAAAAGAAACAACAGTCTGATCACTAAAAAGAAAAATATAAAACAAATAACTCCATATTGAAGTTATCGCGAGCGATCTAATCCATTCCACAATCCAATCTTTACCAGTCTTATCTATCTTTGGTTTATTTAATGCGCCAGAAGTATATTTCTCAAAAATTTCACTTGAATTTGCCATATTCGTTAATTATAACAATAATTTTAAACAAATATAATTTATATAAAAATCAACTTCACGGAGCTTAATAATTTAAAAAGACGCCCACCCCGAGGTAAGACGTCTTTAGGTAACTTTAGGATACCAAGCCTGAAGATCTTGCCGACACCACATTCACTATCAATCTAAAAATGTTTTTGAATGTTTGAGTAGGGTCCACTTAACATAGCATACCCTTCTTTAGTGCCACCACTTAGAACATATAAACTTCCGTATTCATCAACAAAGCCTGTACCGCTATATCCAGGCTGTGATTTAAAACGAATTAGGACACGTTGTGGAGACTTCACCGCTCCAGCAATTGGATACTCCTCACCTGTGACAAGAGACTTGAGATGTCTAACCTTCCTACCACCCAAGTCAAGTTCATTAAAAAAATAACTTTTCATTTGGTAAGAGTTGTCTTCTCTGTGTTTTGAAAGACAAGGAAGTCTATTAGCTGTTACTGGTTCTATACATAAAAACAATGTGTCATCATCTTCTGGAACTCCAACTTGGATATTTTTACAGGCAATTTTCGTAATCCCATTCGTGGCAGTATGTTCGTCTGGTGACAAAAACCTAACCATAAATAATTCATTACTGAATTTCGGCAAAAGAAGATGCTCAACCGTCACTACAACCGGACCATTTATTCCATTAATCCACGTCCCAACCAAGGTGTATGCAGCACGCTTTTCATTACCGCGATAACGATATATAAGCACGGGACGGTAGAGAGGGTGAACAGGAGTAACTGACGCATGTTGCAACAGATAACCCTCTGAACTATCATCCCACGCCTTCCGGTCCAAGTAACTCTTTTTCTTATATTCAATAAAGCTGTTGATACATATTGCAATTACCACAGCAGCACAACCAAAGAATAAAACCATTGGCAATATTTTCATCTGCCGTTTCTGTGCTTTGTTCGATTTTTTACTCATATGTTTATCTTTTTTGTCAGTTTAACTACATCTTTCAAAACTTGTAAAAGCTCTAAAAGATATAGTTAAAATAAAGAGAATATCAAAAAACAATGCTAATGCGAAATTAGCACATAAAATAGTATTTGTCAAATACTCCTGAGGCTGGATTCGGTCACAGATAATTTCCTCATTGCCATTCGGAAATTTCTGCGACCCCGGCTCGGTATTGCTCGCTTCTGCTCGCAATATACCTCCGCCTTTCTCACCATCATCATATGCAGGTAAAATAAAAACACCCAACCATGGGTGTTTTTATTTTACTGCTCCTGAGGCTGGATTCGAACCAGCGACCAATCGCTTAACAGGCGATTGCTCTACCGCTGAGCTACTCAGGAATATAAAAGAACTTCCCTAGTATCTTACCAAAATAAAGCATTTTGTAAACCTCTAATATTATAATTAATACATAAATGAAAAACCGGTTTAAAAACTTCAATCTTAAACCGGTTTCAGAGAAATACCAGTAGTTATGGTTTTTTCATCACAAAATCACCAAAATTAACTCCGACATCTCGATACAGGACAGTATCACCGACTTTCACACGAACCCTCAAACCTGCGATCAGATGATATCTTTCATCTTCACCATAAAGCAAAATTCTATCTGCTTGTTTTTGGATTCTACGAACAACCATTTCACACAAATGTTCTGCTTTTTTCTTTTTCATATTCAACGTCAATTTTTGTTTACCGATGAATTCCAAGCCAAACTGCATAATAAAACAAAAAATCTATTTCAGCAATCCTACCAAATAAACAAACCCCCATTTTCAGAAGACTTATAAGTCCAAAGAAAATGGGGGTTTGTTTATTTAATTATTTTAATAGTTTTTCAGTCTATTTGATTTATCATGCTGTCTAATCTTCTCTAGTGCCTTAGCTTCAATCTGTCTGATACGTTCACGAGTAACTCCGAACTCCTTTCCTACTTCTTCTAGAGTGTGAGTAATGCCGTCTACTAGTCCATGTCTCATTTCTAGAATCTTTCTCTCCTTCTCACTTAGATCTCCTAGAATTTCTCCTACCTGATCCTTAAGAATTCTACGTGATGATTCCTGATCTGGAGAAAGAATTTTATCATCTGGAAGAAAATCTCCAAGTGATGATCTATCTGAATCACTATCATCTCCTACCGGCTTCTCTAGAGATACTACTTCCTGATCAATGCTTTCAATCTGGTAAATCTTATCTACCTCAAGACCCATCTCTACTGCAATTTCTTCTGGAAGTGGTTCACGTCCAAGATCCTGTGAAAGTCTTCTGACTACCTGCTTATACTTAGCAATAGTCTCCACCATGTGCACTGGAACACGAATAGTTCTAGACTGATCAGCTAGAGCACGAGTGATAGCTTGTCTAATCCACCATGTAGCATATGTAGAGAACTTATAACCCTTTGTCCAGTCGAACTTAGCAACTGCACGGAATAGTCCTAGGTTACCTTCCTGAATAAGGTCTAGAAGAGTTAAGTCAGGAGAACGTCCTACATATTTCTTAGCAATAGAAACTACTAGTCTTAGGTTAGACTTAACCAGAATTCCTTCTGCCTCTTTATCTCCATCTTCAATTCTCTTAGCTAAATCCTTTTCTTCAGCAGCATTAACTAGAGGATACTGACCAATCTCTTTCAAATACATCTGTATAGAATCGTGAGATGAATCACCCTTTAGACCTGCTAATTGTTTTTTATTTTCTTCTGTATCAAAATCTAGAAGTCCTCCACCTTCAAGAACATCAATCTGTGATACACCAAAACGGTTATATAACTCATCAAGAGCCATAATATCTGTTTCAATGTTTGGGAACTCCTTAAGAATCTCATCGTAAGTAACGAAACCACGCTCACGGCCTTTAGCCATCAGACGATTTGCTCTTACTTCAAAATCATTTTTAGCACCACCTTTACCGCCCTTTTTTACAGGCTTTGTAGGCTTAGAAACCTTTTTAACTGGCTTTACAGCCTTCTTAATCACCTTTTTAGTGACTTTTTTTGCACTTTTATTAAGTTTTTTGGCGCTTTTCTTCATGTTTTATGATTTTTTTATATTTAAATATATTGCGCTAACGTTTCGAAATTATACTAGAAAACCGTTAATTAGCAAGCTTTAGATTAGAAATACGCTTACTAAGCTCTTGGCACTCCTTAAGAAGTTCGACCGCCTTCTTCTCATCCTTATTACGTTCGGCGAGACTAATTTCTTGCATCTTCTTAGTGAACTCCTCCTTTAGAGCTTCGCTTTCTAGAATATATATAGTTTCTTTAACCACTTCTGCTAGTTTAACTACACCAGAATAGAATTGTTCTGCTTCGAAAGCCGGGTCAGAATTTTCTTTCAAAATTAACTCTAGTATTTCAGAATATTTTTTACCAATGATTCTCTCAAGGTCAGCTTTATATGAATTGCTATCAAAAGTAGTATCGTTCTTTTTCCACTCTATTAGACCTACAAGTTTTCTAAGTGTTGTATCTCTACGATTCAAAAAACCTGCCCCACTCTTACCATTACCAAGAGTACTAGAAACATTTCTAGGATTTTTATATACATTAGAAGAAGAAACCGTCTGCTTTTTAGAATCTTCTCTTTTCTTCATTTCAATCTTTAAATCTTCCAGTAGAGCAGCTTCTGAAATACCTGATTTGGAGTTAATTATTTTTATCAATTGAGACTGTTCAGAATATCTCTCTACTCTAGCCACGATAGGTAAAACTTTCTCTGCTACAGCGCGAGCAAGTTTTCTAGAATCAGTAATATCTCTCATTATTAAATCCAAAACGAACTCTACGACATGCTTAGATTTCTTTAAAGCATCTCTAAATATTTCTGGATCTTTTAAAATAGCATCTGCTGGATCTTTACCTTCTGGGATCGAAGCAATCTTAACATCCATTCCTATTTCTAAAGCAATCAAAGCACTTCTAACAGCTGCTCTTTCCCCCGCTCCGTCAGCGTCGTATACCATCATCATATTTGGAGAAAGTCTCTTAATTAAACCTAGTGCTGTAACTGCATTATTTTGTACTTCATTCTTTAATCCGTCTTTATTCTCTGCATTAGCATTACCGGCATTAATCGAAAGATTATCAGTTAATGCTGTTCCGGAACCAGCAATAACATTAGTAATGCCGGCTTGGTGACTCATGATTAAATCCATCTGTCCTTCTACTAGGATAGAATAATTCTTTTCTCTGATTGAGGTCTTAGCTTTATCTAGACCATAGAAAACATTAGCCTTAGTGAAAAGTGGTGTCTCTGGACTATTTAGATATTTCGCAATTTTATCATCACTACCTAATATTCTTCCGGTGAAAGCGATAACCCTTCCACTAGTATCACTAATAGGAAAAATCACACGATTTCTAAATCTGTCATAAAAACCACCTTTGTCATTCTTCTTAATCAGACCTGCGAGTTCGATATGTTTAACTGAATATGCTTTATTTTTTAAATAATTTTCAAGTTCATTCCATCCATCGAGTGCTAAACCTAATCTAAAATTCTTAATGGTTTCTGGTTTTAAACCACGACCGATTAAATATTTATATCCAACAGAATTAGGATTTAAATTCTTTTCAAAAAACTTAGTAGCCTCTTCCATTATTTCATAAAGAATTTCTTTCTCTTCTTTATTTTTCTTTTCTTCTCTATTCCAGACAAGTGGTACACCTGCCTTATCAGCAAGAACTTTTAGAGCACCCTTAAAATCAAGACCCTCGAATTGTTCTACGAAAGTAAAAATGTCACCTTTTGCCCCACAGCCAAAACAGTAGTATCCCCCGCGATCAGGAGAAATAAAAAATGATGGAGTTTTTTCATTATGAAAAGGACACTTAGCTTTATAGCTAGCGCCAGTTTTATTCACCTCAATATAAGAACTGATAACATCTATGATGCTCAGTCTGTTTTTTATTTCCTCTACGGGATTCATTACATAGAGTATACACTATTTTTACAGCACGAAAAACGGCCCCTTCGGGCCGTTTTTCGTGCTGTAATTTTACTTAAGAATATTACTCTTCTGTAACTTCCTCCTTAGGAGTTAAAGCTTCTATCATCTTATTCTTTTCACTTCCTACATAACCTGAACCAGCTGGAATAAGTCTACCAATGATAACGTTTTCCATTAGACCCTTTAGTCTATCCTCATTACCCTTAATAGCATTATTAACTAGAACTCTTACTGTATGCTGGAATGATGCTGCTGATAGGAAACTCTTTCTTGCAAATGATACTTCTGAGATACCTAGTACTAGAGAATCTGCTCTTGCTTCATCTAGACCCATTTCACGAGCCTTAGCATTCTCTTCTTCTAGGATAGTAGCATCGATGATTTCTCCGGCTGAAAGATCTGTACCACCTGGATACTTAACCTTCAATCTTGAGAACATCTGCTTTACGATAACCTCAATATGCTTTCTTGAAACTGCCTCACCCTGAAGTTCGTAAATCTTTCCTACTTCTCTAATAACATATTCAAGCGCCTTTTCTTTACCTGCATACTTAAATACTTCATCAATAACTGCTGAACCATCTGTTAGGAAATCTCCCTTCTTAACTTTATCTCCAATCTTAACGAGTGGTGTTCTTCTGAAATGAACTGAGTATTCAATTTCACCACCTGTCTTAGTCTTGTGTTCAATTTCTGGAAGAACTGTAATGACTTTCTCTTTACCCATATCCTTAATACCTGTAATAACACCATCTACTGTACAGATAACTGCTGGATTCTTAGGATTTCTCTTCTCGAATACTTCTTCCACTCTTGGTAGACCAGAAACGATGTCTCCTCCTACAGATGCAGTACCTCCTGAGTGGAAGGTTCTCATTGTAAGCTGTGTACCTGGCTCACCAATAGCCTGAGCTGCTACTGTACCTACTGCTTCACCGATATCAATTTCTTTGTTCTTACCTAGGTCCTCACCGTAACACTTGATACAAATACCTTTCTTACTCTTACATGATAGTGGTGATCTTACGACAACCTCTGAAACTCCTGAACCCTCAATCTTTTCTGCATCTCTCTTAGATAGTAAGTCTCCCTTCTTGAATATAACTTCACCAGTTGAAGAAACTACATCCTGAGCTAATACTCTTCCACGAATGTTCTTAGCGATTGAGACTTCATTTCCAAGAGCACCAATTTTCTTTATGTGAATTGCATCCTTAGTACCACAATCTACTTCGTTGATAACCACATCCTGTGCAGCTACGAATAGTTTTCTTGTTAGATAACCTGCTTTAGCTGTGTTCAAAGCAGTATCGGATAGACCCTTTCTAGCACCGTGAGTAGTAATGAAATACTCAATAGGTGTAAGACCTTCCTTAGAACATGAAAGAATTGGGAATTCAATTACTTCTCCTGATGTACTTGAAATAAGACCCTTCATACCCGCCATCTGTGTAATCTGAGCAAGAGAACCTCTAGCACCAGATGTAACCATGTCGTATACAGAACCTGTCTTATCTAGTGACTGTGGGATAAGCTTTTCAACATCTCCCTTAGCCTTATGCCAAATTTCAATATTCTTTCTAACTCTTTCTTCTTCTGTTAGAAGACCGTCATTGTAGTAAGCATAAATCTGATCTGAATTTTTCTTTGCCTTCTCAATAACCTCTCTCTTATTTGCTGGAATCTTAATATCATCCTGTCCCCATGTTGTACCTGATACTGTTGTATATTTGAAACCGAAATTTTTAATCTTATCAAGTACTCCTGGAAGTGTATCTAGACCATATTTATTAATAATATCGTCTACGATTACAGTTAGTTTCTTTCTATCAATTTCCTTATTAATATAAGGATAATCTGCAGGAAGAACTTCATTGAACAATAGTCTTCCTAATGTTGTCTCGAATAGACCTTCATTAAATTCTGCATATTTAACTGATGAAGGTGCTAAAACTTTAATCTTTGCTCTGTAACTAATATGTCCGTAATCACGAGCCATAGCTGCGTCCTCTGGAGTAGAGAAATATTGTCCTTCTCCTTTTTCTGCTTCAACAGTCTTAGTCATCCAGAATACTCCTAGAATAATATCTAGAAGCTTGCTGGCTACTACTGGCTCACCGCTACCAGGCTTCATAACGTTCTTAGCAGAAGCCATGATTTCCTTAGCTTCAAGCTGTGCCTGTTCTGAAAGTGGAACGTGAACTGCCATCTGGTCACCGTCGAAGTCAGCGTTGAAAGCTGTACATACTAGTGGGTGAACCTGAATAGCATTACCTTCAATAAGAGTTGGGCGGAATGCCTGAATACCTAATCTGTGTAGTGTAGGAGCACGGTTTAGAAGTACGTATTTACCCTGAATTACATCTTCTAGAATTGCCCAAACTTCTGGAATTCCTTCATCAATAAGTCTGTTTGCACCTCTGATGTTAAATGCTAATTCTTTCTTTAGTAAACCGTTAATTACGAATGGTCTGAATAGTTCAAGAGCCATGTGCTTTGGAAGACCACACTGATCAAGAGCAAGTTCTGGACCAACCACGATTACTGAACGACCTGAATAGTCCACACGCTTACCTAGTAGGTTCTGTCTAAATAGACCTCTCTTACCTTTTAGGTTATCTGATAGAGACTTAAGTTCTTTCTTAGCAGCCTGAGTAGCTGAAGAAAATACTGAACTACCCTGTCTCATTGAGTTATCGATAAGAGCATCTACAGCTTCCTGAAGAATTCTCTTTTCGTTTCTCAAAATAACGTCTGGAGCGCTGATCTCCTTAAGTTTTAGAAGACGATTATTTCTGTTTATAACTCTTCTGTATAGATCGTTAACATCTGATGTAGCATATCTACCTCCATCAAGAGCAACCATAGGACGAAGAGCTGGTGGAATTACAGGAATTCTAGAAAGGAACATCCATTCTGGACGAATGTTTGCACCGTTCATAGCCTTAACAATAGAAAGTCTCTTGTAAATCTTTTCTGTATCTACAGCTGAAGCGTTTTCAAGTTCTGCATTAAGCTCTGTCTCAAGCTTCTTCATGTCTAGATTCTTTAGAATCTCGAAGATAGCTTCTGCACCGATACCAGCATCGAATAGAGAACCATACTTTAGAGAATACTTGTGATACTTAACTTCATCTAGAACTAGACCTTCACGTAATTCTTCTACGTCAGTCTTTGCCTGTGACATAAGTTCTTTCAAAGCTTCCTTTGTCTTATCGTCGTTAGCATTCTTTACCTTATTCTTAAATTCAGCTTCTAGTTCTTTTAGGAATTTCTCTTTCTCACTGTAATTAACCTGAGTGACTATGTATCCAGCGAAGTAAATAACCTTCTCTAGATCTGACATACTCATACCCATAATTAAACCAATTCTTGAAGGAATACCTCTTAGGAACCAAATATGTGATACAGGAGTAGCTAGTTCAATGTGTCCCATTCTCTCACGTCTAACAATAGAACGAGTAAGTTCTACGCCACATTTTTCACAAGTAATACCCTTATATCTGATACCGCGGTACTTACCACAGTAACATTCATAATCCTTATCTGGACCGAATATCTTTTCATCGAATAGACCACTTTTCTCACTTCTCTGAGTTCTGTAGTTTATAGTTTCTGGCTTTGTGATTTCACCACGTGACCATTCTAATATTCTTTCTGGAGAGGCGACTCTAAGCGTAACCGCATCGAAGTCATTTAGATCAAATTTTTTATTTTTTATCATTTTATTTACGATTACGGTTATTAATTATTTTCACCCTCATTAACATCATCATCTCTCTTAAGATCGACGTCTAGTGCAAGACCTCTTAAGTTACTTAGAAGTACGTTGAATGATGCAGGAATATTTGGCTGTCTTATTCTTTCTCCCTTAACTATAGAATCGAATGTAGCTGATCTACCCTGAATATCGTCTGATTTGACTGTTAGCATTTCACGAAGAGTGTGTGATGCTCCATAACCTAGAAGTGCCCACACCTCCATTTCTCCGAATCTCTGACCTCCACCCTGAGCTTTACCTCCTAGTGGCTGTTGAGTAATAAGTGAGTAAGGACCGATAGAACGCATATGTATCTTATCCTCAACCATGTGGTGAAGTTTCAAGATATACATGTATCCCACTGATACAGGCTGTGAAAATTCTTCTCCTGTTCTACCATCACGAAGAGTCATCTTTCCGCTTTCATTAAATCCTGCTTTCTTTAACTCTTCCTTGATCTCAACATCTGTTGCACCTACGAATGGTGGAACAATAGCCTGATAACCTAATTCATTAGCTGCTAGACCTAGATGAAGCTCGAATATCTGTCCTAGGTTCATACGTGAAGGCACACCAAGTGGAGTTAGAATAACATCTACCTGACGACCATCTGCCATATATGGCATATCTTCTTCTGGAAGAATTCTTGAGATAACTCCTTTGTTACCGTGTCTACCTGCAAGCTTGTCACCTACAGAGATACTTCTAACCTGAGCGATTTCAATATAAATCTTCTTTATGATTCCTGACTCTAGCTTGTCTCCCTTTTCTCTTGAGAAAATCTTAACGCTAATTACACGACCCTGCTTTCCATTTTCAAGTCTCTTAGATGTATCCTTAACGTCACGAGCTTTTTCACCGAAAATAGATCTTAGAAGTCTCTCTTCTGGAGTTAACTGAGTCTCACCCTTTGGAGTAATTTTACCTACTAGAATATCACCTGGTTTAACTTCAGCACCTACTCTGATAATACCGTCTTCAGCTAGGTTCTTAAGTTTAGTCTCGCTTACGTTTGGAATATCACATGTTGTAACTTCTGGACCTAGTTTTGTATCACGAACGTTAACTACGAACTCTTCTATATGTATAGATGAGAACTTAGCATTCTTAACTAGTCTTTCTGAAATAATAATAGCGTCCTCGAAGTTCGCACCTGACCATGACATGAATGCTACTAGAGCATTCTGACCAATAGCAAGCTGTCCATCTACAGATGTAGAAACATCTGATAGAACATCTCCCTTCTTAACTTTCTGATTCAAAGAAACTAGAGGTCTCTGACTGAAGTCAGTAAAGCCGTTAGTTCTTTCAAAGTGAACTAATTTATATTCATGTTTCTTCTTACCTTCAAGAACAATCTTGTTAGCATCAGCATAAGTAATTGTTCCGTCTTCTGGAGCAATAAACAATCTTCCTGTATTTTCTACTGTTTCTCTTTCAACACCTGTAGCTACTAGAGGATATTCTGGAACTAAACATGGAGTAGCCTGCTTCTGCATGTTCGATCCCATCAATGCTCTGTTTGCATCGTCGTGGTTTAGGAATGGAATCAAAGATGTAGCGATAGAAAAGGCCTGGTTTGTAGATACGTCAATATAATCAACAGCATCTCTTTTAACTAGTCCTGGTTTACCGTTATGTCTAACCTCTACTTCATCGTTCACAATCTTTCCACTATCATCATATGCAGTAGCACCGTGAGCAATTTTAAAGTTTTCTTCTTCTAAAGCATTTAGATAAACAACTTCATCTGTAACCTTACCATTCTTAACTTTAGCGTAAGGAGTTTCAATCATACCGAATTCATTCACACGAGCATGTGTAGCCAAACGTAGTACTAGACCAATGTTTGGACCTTCTGGAGTATGGATAGGACAAAGTCTTCCATAGTGTGATGGATGTACGTCACGAACTTCAATACCGGCTCTTTCTCTGGTTAACCCGCCAGGACCTAGAGCTGATAATGTTCTAAGATGTTCAAGTTCTGCAAGAGCATTTTCCTGAAGCATGAACTGTGATAGCTGGTTTGTTGTAAAGAATTCTTTAATTCTTGCCTGGAATGGACGTGTAGAAATAAATGAAGCAGGAAGTGTAACATCTGGATCAATAGTAGACATTCTATCCTGAATGTTTCTCTTCATCTGAGTCATACCTACTCTCATCTTATTCTGTAGAAGTTCACCAACATATCTAACTCTTCTTGAACTTAGGTGATCAATATCGTCTGGAATAGCATCAGGAGTATTGTTTAATTCAACAACCTTCTTAATGATATTCTTAATATCTTCAGCATCTACAACTCTCTTCTCAAGAGCAGCATCTGACTGATCAATACCGAATCTCTTATTAAACTTCATTCTTCCAACCTTTGAAATATCGTATCTGTCTGGCTCAAAAATAGCATCAATGAAATCACGAGCATTTTCAATAGAAGCTAGATCGCCATCTCTTAATCTCTTATATATTTCTACATATGATTCATCAGCAGTCTTAGCGTGATCTTTAGAGATAGTTAATTCCATGGTCTTTCTAGCATTCTCATCTCCCTGGAATAGATCCATGATCTCTTCATTTGTCTTAACTCCCATTACTCTTAGTAGAGATGAAACTGGGAATTTTCTCTTCTTATCAATCTTTACGAAAATAGAACCATCTGCATCGCTTTCGATTTCAATCCATACTCCTCTTGAAGGAAGGATTTTAGCACCGAAAACTGTCTTACCCTTAACTTCATCTGCTGTGAAGAAAATACCATAAGAACGAGCTAGCTGTGGAACCACAACTCTCTCGATACCGTTAATGATGAATGTTCCGTGAGGAGTCATCATTGGAATCTCGGCTAAGAACATTTCCTGTTCCTTCTCTTCACCGATGATTTTATTTCTCAACTTAACTATTACTTTGATCTGACCTTCATAGTTAAGCTTATTACTCTTTGCATAATGTTCATCATACTTTGGAGCAATAATTTCAAACTTAGTAAAAGAAAGCTCGAACTTTTTTTCAGAATAATCTTTTATAGGAGAAAATTCTTTAAAAGTTTCGGCAATGCCGTGCTCGATAAGCCAGTTAAATGACACTATCTGAGATTCGACAAGGTTTGGAAGTTTTGCTAACGGTTTTTTATATCGTCCGAAAAACTTCTGGGGTCTTGATGTGATCGCCATTCTATTAAAAGTGGTTAAATTGGATCGCCTTGAATAAAGTCGACAATACCAAACGATAAAAACCTTCGAGGGAAGGTTACTACAGTTCGGTGGTTATTTTTTATTTGTCTGTTTAAGCAAAAGGACCAATTAGCCTTGTAATCCTTCCTCTAGCGACATTAACTCAATCAGTTAGAAGTTGCTTAGTATCCTATCTGAAAATATGTTTTTTGTCAAATAAAAAGACCCGGGATTAGACCGGGTCTTACACTTCAACTCCTCTCCACACCTGCTTCAAAAAATGATTTCCGCCCGACTTACTCCAGTATGATCTAGATTCGGTTGGTCGTTAGTCGCAACGATCTCTACAGTAATATTGCGACTATCTTTATACTCACCAAACTCCTCCTTGAGGAAAATAAGAAAATCATCTTCAGGATAATCCTTGTAATGAAACAACTTAATTTGTGTGGAAGTTCTTTTTAAAGTAACCTCCGCCCAAATCAAGTGCTTTTTACCAAGTGCCACCGACTCGCCCAGTATCAAATAAATAAATTGGATTTTTTCTTCACTGTCGCCTTCGACGAAACGATGTCTAGAAGGACTACTCATTTCATCGATAATGTCGGCAACCAATTTCTTTGCCGTGTCGCGGTTAGTGCGTCTCATTCTTTTATTGCTAACAATGATTGGTAGCAATATGAGCCCAAAAACAAATACAAGGACCAGTATAGCAGCCATGATAATTTCAAGTTTCATAAAAACAGATTTGGTTGATTTAGTTTTAGCTAAGTTTAGTTTAAAAAGAGCGTAAGATTATATTGTCATAATAATATGGTAATGTCAATATGAATCTAACTATAAAAATAGATAGAAGAATTACTTAATTACAGGACCGTTCTTAGTTATCCTAATTGGTATTTCTTTAATATTTAACCCCCTTTGATTTTTATCACCTAAAATAATTTCTAGTCCGACACCCTTTTGTACTTCCTCACTAAAGTATTGATCGAAAATAAAGTTTCCTAGAGAATAATAAATTGGCACACCTTTATACGATTCGTTTTCTTGTATCACATGAGCATGCGCCCCGATCACAGCATCAGCCCCTGCATCCACGAACTCACGCGCCATTTTCTTTTGAATTGAATTCGCTTTATATGTATATTCCTCTCCCCAATGAGCGAATACGATTACATAGTCTGCTAAATTTTCAGATTTTAATCGCACGATCTCTGCAGAGATATTTTCTAAATTTGAATAATATAATTCGTGATATCCTACTATCGCAATTCTTTTTCCATTAATAGTCTTAATGAAACGAATATCAGATTTATTAAATGGGTCTCCAAAATATTCCACCCCTGCGTTATTAAGTAATTTTTTAGTCTCAATAATTCCCTTCTCACCAAAATTATAACTATGATTATTCGCGAGACTCACAGCATCTATTCCGACATTAGATAAACAAGTAGCTGTACTAGTAGCGAAAGTAAATCTTAAATCGGTGCCATTTGGTTTTGCGACTGGAGTATTAGAAGTTATTGCTCCTTCTAAATTAATTATAGTTAAATCAGCAGAATTAATTTCTGCTTTAACCCCATTAAACAATCCTTCGCAAGTAGATGAGGCGATTAGTTTTCGAACATACCTATCGAACATTGCATCACCGAAAAATAGAATCTTAACAGGCTGGTCTTTTATCTCTACGGTATCAGAATAACCATCGAAATTATCTTTAGAAACAGAAACCATTTTATATGTAGCACCAGTAAGACTGTAATAGAGAACTACAATCAAAAGCAAAACTACTAATCCAGAGAACAGAATTTTATAATTCTTTTTCTTCATTCTTTTTTGCGCGCCACTCCTCTATTAGTTTATGATTTCCAGACAGAAGAACTTTCGGAACTTTATAATTTTTATTTTTCCATTTTATAACTTCAGGTCTAGTATACATTTCTGGACTTGCTGCACGATTCTCTTCTAAAGAATTCTTATCGCCAATTACACCCTCCACTCTTCTAGACACAGAATCAATAATTATCATTGCTGGCAATTCTCCTCCAGTAAGCACATATGGACCCACGGAAACTTCTTCCATCTTATATATCTTTTGAATTCTTGAATCTATACCTTCATATCTTCCAGAAACTAAAATTAAATCTGAATACTTTTTCGAATACTCTTCGGCTACTTTATTATCAAATTGTCTTCCACGAGGACTCATTAAAAGAATCTTCGCTTTCTTTTTGTTCTTAATCTTCTTTAGGGCGGAATCTATCGCACGAGCCACAGGAAGTACTTCCATAACCATTCCAGGACCTCCACCATATGGTCTGTCATCTATTCTTCTGTCGGCATAAGTAGAAGTCTTCTTAATGCGACCCTTTGAGTCTTTTGCATCAGAAAAATCGATTGGATTGTAAAATTTAAAATCCAAGAGCTTTCTCTCTTTCGCTTTTTTAAGAAGTGACTCGTTCAAATATGAGTCAAAACTGTTCGGGAATATGCTGACTATATGGAATTTCATTAGAAATGATAATACATCATTTTTAGCCTTTTGTCTAATTACAAATAATAGAAATATCTTTTATCGAGACGATTATAAGTCTCTCAAAAAGATATTTCTATTATTTATTTCATAATTTCAGACAGAGTACACTGTCCTATTACATGCAGTTCGCTTATAGCTCTAGTAAGTGCGACGTAAAGCAAATCTTTTTGAATACGTTTTTTCTCATCTATGAAAGCCTCTGGAAATCCAGAAAGATGTTTTAATGAAAACATTTCTGAATTAATACCGACCAGATAAACAGCGTCGAACTCCACACCCTGAGATTGCGCCATTGTTATCACATGAACTTTTTTATTATCTTTAAAATGATCTTTTAGATAGTCTATATCCGATTCATCCTTACCGATCACACCGATAGTATCTGCTTTGTTTTCTTTTATATATGAAATGACTTCTTCTTTTCCGGAATCAGTAGAAATAGAGTTTAAAATCTTTTTTTCTGAAACCTTTACTCCGTCTCTTATTCCTTCTGGTATTTCAATCGAGTAACCGAGCGTACGAATATATTCCAAAATCTGTTTCGTATTTCTATACACCTTATGGAGCCTAACTTCCCTCTCTTTGCTGAATTTAATTCCAATACTGTCCCAATTTTTAATCGTTCCACTTAGAACCTGCTGAGCCATATCGCCTACGTATATAACTGATCTAGTATTTTGATTTATACAGCTATTAAATAATTTCAATTGCTCTGGCATATAGTTCTGAAATTCATCGAATATTGCGAGCGAATAATTTAAAACGTGCTTTCTGGTTTTATTATGTATTTCCCCATCATGTCCCACAACTCTATGTTTCGTCTTAATTTCAAAAGATTTATGTTTTTCAAAATACGACATTAAAGCAATAGTCAGATCGATTCTATCAATACCAGTCTCTAAATGTTTTTTAATAAATTTATTTGTGACGATCCATGCTGGAATATTCTTTTTAGAAATCATCTCTAGTCTTTCAAATTCTTTCTGATTCTTATCTTGTTCAGAAGAACCTCTACGATTCACATATAAAATCTTATCCTTAACAGGATCAAATCCAAGTGCCATACAAGCCCATTCAAAGAAAGTGGTAATATTTACATTTTTAATTCCAAGACTTGGAAGAAGATGTGAGAAATATTCTTTCGTGCCATTGTCCTGAACGAACACAATAACATTATCAGTGGGATATAAATGTGCCGTATCTGGAGACTGAATGAGATATGCCACTCTGTGTAGTGCTAGAGTAGTCTTACCAGAACCAGCAGGACCAGATATAACGAATGGACCAGAGTGATGTGCACGAATCACAGCATCCTGCGCCTTTTCCATCACAGCTATAATTTCTGGAAGAATAAAACCTTCTTTCTTTACTGAAAAATGTTCTTGGTATATTAAATCCCTAGGTGAATCTACAGACTCTGTAGCGAAGAAGACTACTTTACCGTCCACGATCATATACTGATCTTTTTTATTTAAAATAGCTTTCTTTATCACTTCACCCGGTAACTCATATTCTACAGGTCCAGGATTTTCAAATCTCATTGAAGCCACAGGTGACACCCAAGAATAAATATTCTTTTCAATAAACTGATGTTTGGAAAAATAAAAGCTTTTCTTTTCTTTCAGTTCTGTGTCCTTATCTAAATATTCTAGTTCGCATTTAACGAAGAACGGTGATCCTCTTAAATGATTAAGCTCTTCTACTCTAGATTCTAAATGCATGAGTATTTTCATATGCAGAGCCTGATCTTCTGGATTCATAGATTTAATTTCAGCAATAGATTTTCGTGGAATTTCCGCAATCTTCTTTTTTTCCACATCAACATCAGACTGTACATCGACAATCACTTTCTTCAAATCATCTAATAGTTTTTGTTTTTTGTTATCCATATTTTTATTGTTAAAAAGAAAAAATCGCCTGTTTTGGCGATTCTAGTTAACCCTGCCTCTCCTAGAGAGGTTATTTATTTTTACTCTAATTCTGCACTTCATTAGACTAATACTATATAACAATAAATGAAAGTGTGCAAATGCTTTACACCCATAACAATGTGACTTTTTAAAGATAATAAAAAACCACCAGGAATACTGATTCTCTGGTGGTTGAAATATAATCTAAAAACTTAAAGACTACGAAACTATGGTTTGCTTACAAGCTTTCCCTTCTCCAATGAATACCTAGTTGAGAAGCCTTTCAATAAATCTTTATTTAGCTGAACAGCATTACCTGTTGTTTGAAGCTGATAAAAACCATATAAAAAAGTCTCAGGAGTTTCTCCTTTTCTGGTCGCCTCATATATCACTGGGACAAGGTATGGTTTCTTAATTTTTTTCGCAAACCCCCACTCTTTCGAAACCGCACTCCATTCCATATCCCAAATTTTTTGAGCAGTTAATTCCTCAGACTCTACCTTATTTGAGATCAACGGTATTAATTTATACTTACCATTAAAATGATCATCAATATGAACAGCTTCGTGATACAAGGCAAGTAAGAGGTAATCATTTTTATCTGCTGGATTCGTAATTTCCGCAACATCCAAAATAAAACGAAAGTTATACCAAAGGAACACTTGTTCCTTTCCACCATTCTGCTCTAGCGACGAACTCATCTCTGGTAAAAAATCATTTGCCGCAAAAAGCACTTTGCCCGTCTTAATCAAATCAAGTAGTCGGGTATTCACCAATGGGTCAGGATGACTAATGATAAGTTTTTTAATCTTTTCATAAGCCTTCTGATCCAAGAGTTTTATTTCGGCTGATTCAGAATTTGAACTTGCATTAGCACTTAAATTAAAGCTTGTATTGGTCTCGGCGAAAACAATACCAATTAGAGACAGGGACAGAGAAATTACCGCAATTGTCTTTTTCATAATTATTTATTTTTCAAAGGTTCAAGAGTTTAATATCCGCAATGAGTGTTTTAACTAAACAAAATCAGACCAATTTTTACCACATAAAAAGCGCCTTCGCAATTGCGAAGGCGCTTTTTATTTTTATATTTAGATTTTTAGATCTGCCATTGCTTCCTCAACTGACTTTGTAGCCTTCATCTCTTTCTCAGCACCTGCTGGTTCGTTAATCTTTAGGTTAACACGAG
>CAYVEL010000013.1:0-3074 GCA_964450345.1 uncultured Candidatus Saccharibacteria bacterium
CCGGCGGCAATAGTATCACGAAGCAGGAGATAGTATTTTTTTGACGGGACGGAGTAGTAAAAAATACCTCTTGTTTCCTTCTCGTCATCTTTCTTCTTATCATCCTTTTTCTTTTCCGGTGCCGGTAGCACAAAGAAGAAGAATAGGAATGAGTAGAATGCTACCGTTAAGACCGCTAAAACAATCGTGTTGTATTCAGCTTCGAATATCAGGTGGTAAAGCCACCCGAATACCCAGTAGAAACACATAATCGGTAATGCGAACTGCACAAATACCGATAGTGCTAAAACTGAGACTGGCTCCCGATAAGACTGAAATAGGGAGTATGCTTTTGCTGGAGTTATCATAGTTTTTCAATGTCCTTTCAATTCTGCGTACGGTCCTGTTGGACCGGTTTGGTTAAATGGTTTACTGTATCTTTGTTATAATTATAGCATAAATAACTAAAAAGTCAAGCTAGTAAGGCAAATAAAAACGGCTCTATTAAGCCGTGTTTATTTAAGTATTTACATACTCTATACTGTGCGCGGGAGAGGACTTGAACCTCCATGCCTTGCGGCACTTGCTCCTAAGGCAAGCGTGTCTGCCATTTCACCACCCGCGCATTGGGGTGCGCCCAGTAGGGATCGAACCTACGACCTTATCCTTAAGAGGGATCTGCTCTACCAGCTGAGCTATGGGCGCGATACGTGAAAATATAACAAATTATTGCCGGTTTAGCAATATCAGTTGTGGTTTATTACACGATTAGCCTTATCTAAGAAGACTTCGGATATAAAATATGTGCTCGGGGCGGGACTCGAACCCGCACGACCAGTGATGATCAAGAGATTTTAAGTCTCTGGTGTCTACCAATTCCACCACCCGAGCGTTTATAGATTCTAACATTATTCGAACTAATTCTTCAAATTACTGTCGTGTCTGTATTGGAGGCGTAGGCCGGGCTCGAACCGGCGCATAACAGTTTTGCAGACTGCTGCGTTGACCAACTTCGCCACTACGCCGAACATCTAACTTTATTTTTTGAACTTTCTAAACTTTAACATTTAACAGACCAATTCTCAAATTTTAAATTAAAATAATCTAAATTTATAACACTTACTTAATCTAGATTATTTTAATCTCTCTTATCTAACTTACTTGCTTCTATTGATAGGAGATCAATCTTCTGGCGATTCTTTTCTCCTAGGTCGTTCTCGAAGCTGAAAAATGGAACTCTGCCAATTCTAGAATTCTTCATGATGTACTCTCTTATGTCGTTTCTACGTCTGTTTAAGAAATCTACGACGGCAGGTGTCTTATGTTCAGGTAATACGCTAATCATTATTAATGCGCGATTATCTTCGTAACTGAAATTAACTTCTGTAATAGTGATTAAAGACGCGTGATTAGATTCACGAGCAATATACTCACTAGCTATTTTTCTAATGATTTCTTTTGTTCTTCCGTCTTTTATTTCTCCTTTATGATCTGACATATTTTTAGAATTATTTTTCTACTATCTGGAAACACTGAATCTTATCTCCAATAGCAATCTCGATTTTAGCTTCTACCATTAGTCCACATTCGAATCCTTCCATAACCTCATCCTGACGTTTTTTAGACTGCTGTAATTCACGTATCTTACCGCGACCGATTTCAGCTTCTCTTCTAAGAATCTTAACTTCAGCGCCGTTTTTAATAGAACCTTTCTGGACTTTACCTCCCACGATCTGGCGGTCTTTATCTTTTCCGAATACCTGCATAATCTTAAGTAGACCTAAATCTTCCTCAACTTTATATTTTGGTTTTCTATCTATCTGAATTTGCTCTAGGAATTCCATTAATTTATAAATGATATTCCAGTTCTGAGCTTTAATAGCGTTTCTTTCTATGATTGCTGCTGCTTTGTTATCTATAGCTACGTTAAATCCTAGAATATATGTGTCTGGGTGAGCTACGCCGAATTTTGCATCCGTTTCTCCAATATCTCCAATTCCTTCGTAAACAATTTTGAAAAATACTGATTCTGACTTTGGTTTTATTTTTTCTAATTCGTGTTTAATACCATCTAAGCTTCCCACTGTATCTGCTTTAATGATAATAGGGATAGTTACTTTTAGAGGTTCTTCTACCTTTAGGCCATTTGCTCCAATAGTAGCCTGTGGTCTTACGTAAGCAGGGGTTTTAGGTTTGCTATCAGATATTTCTTTTGCATCTGCTACAGCTGATTCCTGAGCCTTTTCCGCTTCTTTTTTATTAGCAAAGGCGATGAATTCTGCACCTGCTTCTGGAATAGAATCGAAACCAATAATAACAGCAGGTCTTCCAGGCATAGCTTCTTTAATAGCGAAACCGTAACAGTTTTCGAATATTCTGACAGGGGAGATAGATTTACCGGCTAGAACATACATACCAGACTTTAGAATACCGTCTTTAATGATTACTGTAGCTGCGATACCTTTCTTTGCGCTCATGTTAGCTTCAATAACTACTCCTCTAGGTGTGGCTGCATAATCAGATTTAAATTCTGATACTTCAGCCTGAAGGTGAATCATTTCTAATAATTCAGGAATACCTTCACCTGTAATAGCAGAAACAGGAACCCATGAAATGCTTCCTCCGTATCCCTCTAGATATATTTCGTTTTCTGCTAGAGAAATTTTTGTTCTTTCAATATTTGCGTTTGGTTTATCAATCTTAGTGATAGCTACGATATATGGAATACCTGAAGCCTGTATGCTCTTATATGCTTCAACTGTCTGAGGTTTAACACCGTCTTCTGCAGAAACTACTAGAATAGCTATGTCAGCCGCGCTTGCACCACGATTTCTGATATTAACGAATGCTGCGTGTCCTGGAGTGTCTAGGAAAGTGATGGTTCCAGATTTGCTGTCATCGTCATCGCCAATAAAAGCGACTTCATATGCGCCTAAATGCTGTGTAATACCACCAGCTTCGCTGGCCGTAACTTTTGATTTTCTAATATAGTCGAGCAGAGTGGACTTTCCGTGGTCGATGTGAC
Source organism: uncultured Candidatus Saccharibacteria bacterium (assembly GCA_964450345.1). Taxonomy (GTDB): domain Bacteria; phylum Patescibacteriota; class Minisyncoccia; order Phycocordibacterales; family PALSA-1337; genus JAPLZH01. The sequence continues at coordinate 3,005 of CAYVEL010000013.1, forward strand.
CCATTACCACCACTACTGGAGGACGTGTTTTTATGGCCATTGCGTTTAAAGGCTTAGCTAATAATGTTCA